>JBMSHA010000113.1:0-6448 GCA_049416245.1 Flavobacteriales bacterium
AAAAAAGCACGCGATAGAAACATTTTACGCTTCAAAGTAAGGCCCCGATGATTCCCATGACTCGGGTTATGTACCACCCTTAACTGCGTAAAATGATGCGTGCGTCACTTTCAGACCAACAGTTGATTTCCTTGTACCTCTCTGGGGACGAGGCTGCGTTCGAAACCCTTTTGAACCGCCATCAACAACAAGTGTATTCCAAAATTTTCTTCATCGTCCGCGATAATGACCTTGCGAACGATCTTTTTCAGGACACCTTCATCAAGGTGGTGAATACCTTAAAAAGCGGCAAGTACAATGAAGAAGGTAAATTTCTTCCTTGGGTGATGCGCATTGCGCACAACTTGAGCATCGATCATTTCCGACGCGGTAAAAAAATGCGCATGCTGCGAGCGACGGATGAATTCGATGTTTTCGATACGATGCAAAGCGATGAGCTGCATGCGGAGGATCGCATCATTCAAGACCAAATCCACCAAGATGTGCGCGATTTGCTTGAAACATTGCCGGAAGAGCAGCGGCTTGTTGTTCAAATGCGGATTGAGCGCGACATGAGTTTTCAGGAAATCGCAGATGAAACGGGCGTGTCCATCAACACGGCATTGGGCCGCATGCGATATGCGTTGATCAACCTGCGCAAAGCCATGGAGGAGCAGGGGGTGCAGTTGACGTTGAACTAAAAGTTTAAGGCGTATGCAATAGTTCCAGCTTGGTCGCGTTTATGGGGTACAAACCTCAAAACAGTAGCCCATGGCCCATTGTACCCTTGAAGATTTGACCGGTGATTGGATTGATGCATCTGCGGAGTCAAACCAGCACATGCCGCAGCCTGAAAGCATTCGCAACATCCTCCGCTACTCTGCAGGATTGCGTGCAACCAAGACCTCTCGTTTTGGGACGTTTACAGGCCTGATGAACTGAACCCATCACCACGTCAATCAAAGAAAGCCGCTTCGTGCGGCTTTTTTTATGGCGTAATGATTTTGAACGAGAGGGTTCCAGCAGCAAGTTCGTCCAAAGCATGCTGAACGATGGCATCGCTGGTCGTGGATCCTGATTTCAAAGTGATTCGATCTTCAATTTGGTCGAAACGCTCCACGGGATCACTCGTGTATCCCCATCCTTTGACGCTGCCATTCTCCAACAAAATGACAGCGAATTCATGGGCATCGCGTCCTTTATCGACAATGGCCCATGTTTCGCGCTGCTGTGCACGCTGAATCAAAGATTCCATGGCGAGGTTGTGAGCGTCTCGCATCTCCTCAGGAATCGTTTTCCCGGTGCCGTCGCTACCGAGCCCAAGCAGTTCAGGCTCCAAATTCAACTCGGCTGCACAGGTATGCAGCCATTGGCGTGCGTCGTCCTCTCTTCTGAACCACCGAATGGCGTGTTTGACATGACGTTGGCGTTGCAGATGGAACCGCATGAAGCCCCGCTGGTCGATGTAGGATAAGATTGCGATCCTCATGGGGATGGACTTCTGCGCACGGTTGTGAATGGGCCAATGCGTGCGGATCAACTCATCCTCAATGAGTCGAGCCATCAAAACGGAGCCGGTTGATTCACCTTCAATGCGGTAAATGTCCCGAAGGAACGCTTGACGCCGAGCTGATTTCATGCTGCCGTTGAAGTGGGTGCGGACGCGGTGGCGCATGTTGTGCGACATGCCGATGTAGATCGGAGTGCCTTTTTGATTGAGGAAACGGTACACCCCTGGCGCTGTGGGCAGGGCCTCGAAGTCTGAGGCATCGACGTGTTGCGGCAACCAAGATTCACGCTCACCGCGTTGCATCGTTTGGTCAATCCATTCCGCAGCGCTTTGTTGCGCCATCATGTGGTGAAATAATGCTACCGTGGCAGCAGCATCTCCCATTGCGCGATGCCGAGCCTCGTTTTCGATGCCGAGATCCTGACAAATCCGTCCCAGGCTGTAGCTAGTATGCCCCGGAAGCAGTTTTCGGGCCATCCTGACCGTGCACAGCTTGGGCCGTTTCCAAACGCGTCCGAGCACTTCGAAGTGGCCACGAATGAAGGCGTAATCAAAGCCGACGTTGTGGGCGACGAAGACACAATCGTCGAGCCAAGCTTCCAACTCGTCGGCTATGGCCTCGAAAGTTGGCGCAGCAGCGACCATGTCATCCGTAATTCCAGTGAGCTGGGTGATGTGCCGAGGGATGGGGCTTCCCGGATCGACCAAGGTTTCCCAGCGCTCCAATTCCTCTTGTCCATCGCTGATGATGATGGCTATTTCGGTGATGCCGTGCCCGATGGCATGGGATCCGGTTGTTTCGATGTCGACGATGGCAAAGCGTGGCATAGCAGATGCAAATTTCGGGATTCGTGGAGCGCAAATACACCAGCAGCATAGCAGCCTATGTACGTTGGCCGGTTCTTCATTCCATTTCACGCTAAGTTTGTGGGCATGGAGATGCAATGGCGCTTTTGGATACTCGTAGGAGCGGGGGCTTTCTGGCTGTTTGGCTGCGCCGGTGAACCCGTGTCGGATGCAAACGCTACCTCCGAAATTCAGGAAGTTGTAGTGGATTCGGTTGCAATAGCGGCCAAGAGTAAAATTTTGGCCTACCCGCCGTTGACGGACGCCAATTGTTCGGAATTCTTGGCAACGTGGGTGAATGAGCATCCGGATTCACAAGGCCAATTGATTGAGGTGGAGACGAAGTTTGGGGCGTTGACGCTCGAATTGTATGATGACGTTCCGCTTCACGCAGCCAATTTTCGCTACAAAATCAGCCGGGGCTACTATGCGCCCAGCGAATTCGTCCGTGTGGTCCCGGACTTTGTCGTGCAAGGTGGGAATTCTGAGGATCCGCGCGCGCAGGAGATGCGCTGGTTGATTGGCAAGCACACCCTGCCGAGCGAATTCAAGGAGGAATACCGCCACTTCCGGGGGGCGCTCGCCATGGGACGGACCTACAAGGGCAATCCCGAGAAGCGATCGGCGTCGTATGATTTCTACATCGTCGTGGGCCGGAAGGTGGGAGCGGCCGAATTGCAGCAAATTGAACGCGAGAAAGGCATCCAGTACTCGGAGGCTCAAAAGCAGCGTTATTTCAAGGAGGGCGGTACGCCGCATTTGGATGGTGAGCACACGGTCTTTGGTCGACTCGTGAACGGGTTCGACGTACTTGACCGGTTGTCGCAAGTGCCGACCGATGAAAGCGATTGGCCATTGCAACGGCTGGAAATGCAGGTTTCAGGTGTAAATTAGAGTGAACGATGGAGCGAAGATTACATAGGTGGATTGGAATGGCCGTGTGGATGGCCATGACCAGCAGTGCACTCCAGGCTCAGAGCTGGGACGATTGGGATGATTATGATGCGGCGTATGTGCCGGCTCGGAAGGGAGTCGAATTTGCCTTGAATTTTGGAGTCTACCAGGGTCACCACAAGGCGGCCAATGAATTTTACAGCGGCTATGCCGGTGAAATCTATGAGCTCAATGACCCCATCGCCAACCTCATGACCATCGAGGAGCGCTTGCAAATCAACAACTCCAACAGCGTGGTTTGGAGTCAGGTGATGAACAGCATTGGATTGGAAGCCGGCGAATTCCGTTATATCGAGTATCCGGTGTACAGCGAGGCGCTGCGGTTGTATGGGATGCGGTATGCCCCGGCGACCATCATGGGATTGCAGACGATGCTGTTTTTCAACCCCGAGAGTGCCTTTACCTTGCACATCGACGCCATCAATGGCTTGAAATCGGAGGGCGGTTGGAACATCGTTTCAAGTGACGTCGACACCGGAATGGGTTCGGAAAATCGCCGGACGTACGGGATCTTCAGTGAGGAGGACCGGTTCCAATTGTCGTTGGGCTATCGAACGGCGGCGTACATCACGGACGAGGTGAGTTGGGTGTTTGAGTTGGGTGGGACGATGTTGGCGACTCAGCTGAAGCAGAATTATGTGCGGATTCAAAACCAGAATTATCAACTGCTCACGGCGCCCATCGGCAACGGCCAGTTTCAGAATCCGACGTCTACCATGACGTCGACGGGTTTTGGCGGGTATGGCGGTCTGGGTGTCGAATTGTTTTTTGAAGAGGGGGGAAATTTGATGTTGACGGCGCGCGTCAGCCGAGACAGGGTCCGCATGGGCACTTACGAGGACGATTTGTGGCAAGGAGCCTTGTACCTCACCTGGGTCATTCCGCCTCAGTTGGGAGATTTCATCCGTGCGAGTTTTTAATCGGCCTCGCGCAATCGATTGAGTCGCTTCAAGAACTTGGCTTCATACCGAAGGATGCAGCGCTTGAGCGGAGGGTTGTCCTCGCCGTTTGAAATGCGCAAAGCGCGCAAACCATCCAGGCCCTCAGCGTAATCCTTTTCACTCAAAGCTCGGGATTGAACGAGTTGCATCGCCGCATAATGCAAGGCCAACGGCAGGTCGCTTACATGCAACAACCCCAAGCCCAAATCCAAGATGTCCCGGCGTTGGGTTTCCTTCTCCAGATCCACCCATACCGGACTCGCCAACATTTTGAGCAATTCCCGCAAAGCGGAAGGGTCATCTATGGCATCGAGCACATCGCCTAATAGGCCGCGAAACGCAAAAAATGCCCGTTCGTCGAATTGGAAGGCGTGGTTCAACACCCATGCGGCTTTTTGAAGGCGAACCTTATCATGCGAGTCCGATTGCAAGAGGAGCGAAATCAGCGCTTCAATCTTCGTCGGATCCGCGGCAACCTCAACGGCCAAACTGCGAATTTCCGCAACCGGAACGCCCCTGCGCAGGGTGGGGAGGAGTGAGGACAGTGTGGTAGAAGCGGGCATGTTTGTACCTTGTGCGGATAACCAAGTTACGAAACCCTCTCATGAGAATTTTACCCGCTTTTTTGCTCGTCTGCGCAGGATTCACTTCCGCGTTAGGAGCTCATGCCCAAGGTCCGACCGTTGAGATTGATTTGACCGCCACCGAGGTGATCAGCCAAGGCCGCACCGGCACCTGTTGGAGTTTTTCAACGACGAGTTTCCTGGAGTCGGAAGCGTTTCGGATCACCGGTGAATTGCACGATTTCAGCGAGATGGCCAATGTTCGCGTCATTTATCCCGAAAAAGTGGAACGCTATGTTCGCTACCAAGGCAAACACCAATTCGGTCCGGGCGGGTTGTCCCACGATGTGACCCATGCCGCAGCGAAATACGGCATCCTGCCGCAATCGGTATATGAAGGCGGGCAGTCGGCGGGCACTTACGATCACGATGCGTTGGATGGCATGATGAGTTCCATGGCCGAAGCGATCATGAAGCAATCCGGGCATTTGCAACCTGCGAGCATTGCGGCGGTGGAAGGGGCCTTGGATGCTTACCTGGGGCCGTTGCCCGAGACCTTTGCATACCAAGGGAAGACCTACACACCGGTTTCGTTTCGGGATGCGATGGGCATAGATCCGACGGCATATGCAACGCTGGCGTCGTTTACGCATCATCCTTTTGGCGAGCCTTTTGTGTTGGAAGTTCCGGACAACCACGCCCACGGGGCCTTTTGGAACGTCGAATTGGATGATTTGGAAGAAGCGGTGCATCACGCGTTGGAAAACGGATACACGGTGGCTTGGGATGCGGATGTGAGCAACAAGGGTTTTTCGTTCCGCGATGGTTGGGCCATCATGCCGGAGACGGCGGCTTCGAAAGAGGAGTGGGGCACCTTGGATGCCATGCCAACAGAGCCATCCGTCGATCAGGCCATGCGCCAGGCCGCATTCGATTCGCAAGAAAACACCGACGATCATTTGATGCACATCGTGGGCCGAGCGGCGGATGCCCAAGGCCGGGAGTACTTTATCATCAAAAATTCCTGGGGCCAAGGCAACGATTACGGCGGGAAGCAGTTTGTTTCAACCGCGTATTTCCGCCATCACACGATCGGCATCATGGTGCATGAAGCGGGGCTGCCCAAAGAGCTGCGCAAGGCCATGGGCCGGTAGTTCCAGGTAGACTGAATAGAAATATCATGAACCGTTTGGTGGTTGGGTTGGAGTTGGTATCTTTGCCCCCCGTTTGGACGACACGTCGTCGGCGGTGATGGCTCTGTAGCTCAACTGGATAGAGCATCGCACTACGGATGCGAAGGTTTGGGGTTCGAATCCCTACAGGGTCACGAAAGAAGCTCGATTGCGAACAGCAATCGGGCTTTTTTCTTTTAGGACAGAGTCTGAGCGCAGCTCAAGCGATGGACGGAAGGAAAAAGCCCGGAAGCCGCGCAGCGGATTCGAGCTTTATGCTCGGGCTAGCCCCACAATCGGGGTTCGCGAAGCACTCCCTACAGGGTCACAATGAAGCCTGTAAGTCATTGACTTGCAGGCTTTTTCTTTAGGCGTCGCCCAAATTGTCTCCCATTTGATTCGTATGATGGGTATTGCTCAACTATATTGCTAATACGAAATCGAACCAAATGAAGCACTTGATGACGCTTTTGGCGCTCGTTG
>JBMSHA010000114.1:0-6401 GCA_049416245.1 Flavobacteriales bacterium
CTTGGCATGTCACGGTGAAGATTGGCCCCACCATGAAGGGGTCAGAAGGGGAAGCCCTCCTACATGAAGTCCGAAGCTGGATGGCGGCGCGCGTTAATCCCTGAGGTTCGGTAATGTAAAAATTTAAAACCTTGGCGATGCATGGCATCAATGGACTCCACTGTTGAGTTTGATAATGCCGTTGTCGAGGAATACGGTGGAGATGGAATAAAATAGCGTGGTATGTACTTCAATTCGTGAATAGCACCTTCGCCAGAAGTCGTACTTTTCGCTACCAAACCAACAGAACGCGATGCCACGGGCAGATAGAGGATATACAGAGGAGATTGGACGAAGACGCGAATGGATTTCTCATCTCAAGCGTCGAATAGATCCCAAATCAAAGTATGCTTTCGTTGCACAGCTTAATCGGGAAAATGCGGTAGTCTTGGATGTGGGCTGCGGCTTGGATAGCGCACGAAAACTGCGGCAACATGCCCCATTAGCCATCTTTGATGGTGCAGACATTGCTGAATATTACATGACCGAAGAGGGTAAAAAGGCCATGCGTCACTACTGGATTTTCAAACCTGAAACGTTCATCGACGATTTGGTGGCGAAAGGAGAATCCTATGACGGCATCGTACTTTCTCATGTCATCGAGCACGTTGAACAACCGGTCATTTTTTTAGAAAAACTAGTGAGCTTGCTTAAGCCAGGGGGGCGGCTGTTCCTCTCTACTCCAGCAAAATAGAGTTTTTTTTTTCCTAGTGTTCGCCAAGGTTGTCTTAACTTCTATGACGATCCGACGCATACGACACACTTTTATTTAAGGAGATGGGTCGAAGGGGCAAAAAAGTGGGGGCAAATCACCTTCACGCCTAGGCATCAGGGAGGAATGATACTATGTATTTTGGCCTGGATGACGGTGCCGTATACCCTGATGACAAAGCGAAACACTTCGCTCACCTGGTATGCCTTTGGATTTGAATCCATTGCGGAAGTAGTACGAACTTCAACCAACCATTGGCAGTAAAAAATGGGGGCCGCAGAACACGAATCACCAATGACCACATCCGGGATGAAAGAACCCGTTTCTGGAAATCTTTTGGCGAATGGAGTACTGCAATTCATGCATTACGTTTTCCCCATTGTCACTTTGCCATTTGTTGGGCATGTGGTTGGCTCGGAGTCTTTTGGTGTCATCAATTACTTCAGTGTATTGGTTGGGTATTTCACCCTATTTGTGCTGTATGGTTTCGATTTTTCTGGCACACGAGCCGTCGCACAAATGGGGGATGATTCCCAAGCGCTTGGAACATATTTCAATCAAGTACAATCGGCCAAGCTCCTATTACTCCTCGTTGCAGGCCTGCTTTATGCGATTTTAATCCCCCTGCTCCCGGAAGGGCCAAATCATGAAAAGATTGCCTGGTCAACATTTGGGGTGACGGCCGGTTGGGCATTCATGCCAAATTGGTTTGTCCAAGGGATGCGCCGCATGCGTGCCCTTGTTTGGATCAAGATCATCCCGAAGTTGATTTTCATATTGGTCGTCTTTTTTATCATTTCAGGTCCGAAAGACGCCTTCATCTATCCACTGAGCATCTCGCTCTCGTCCATTATTGTGGCAATACTCAGCCTCGTTTGGGTGCATCACCACTTCAAGATCCCCGTCCGAATTTCCTGGAATCGAAGCACTTGGCGCTTACTCAAGCAAGAACGATGGATTTTTCTGTCAGGCATAGTCAACAACACCAATCAGACTTTTAATGTGTTGATCCTTGGCTTCTTTGTCGCATTTGATTCCGTTGGGCATTTTACCCTGGGTTGGCGTCTCATGAATGTCACCCAGGTATTGGTTATGTTTCCCATCATGCAATCCCTATTTCCATTCATCGGGGAGGAAATCCAGAATCACAGGGAACAGGGGTTGATGCACTTGAATAAGGCGATCCCATTTGTCCTTCTGGCGGTGGCTATCTCTTCCATGGGCATGTTTTTAGTAGGTCCATGGGTCATCGTCCATTGGTTTGGATTCGAATATGCACCGGCGATCCCCATTTTAAAAGCTCTTCTCGTCGTTCCTTTCGTGACAAGTTCCAGCCATATTATTGGCAACATTGTCTTGCTGAACTTAAAGCAAGATCAGAAGGTTTTTCGAGTGATTGCTTCAACGGCAATTGTGAGTGTACTGCTGAATGTTACGCTCATCGCATGGCAGGGGCTAGATGGGGCTATTTTCGCCCTCATAGGGGCAGAAGTTTTTGCCCTGATTTCGTACTCGGTACTACTGAATCGTCTGGGCATCTCATTCCTCCACCCAAAGCGTTGGATCCCCAAAAAGCTCATTCTTCCCGTAGCCACGTCTCCACACTTGGTAGTGCCAGAAAATCCGTCGATTACGCTTGTTATACCCACCTTTAACCGACTCGAGGTATGGCCCAATCTGCTTCAAAGCATTGCATTCCAGACCAGAATGCCTGATACGATTGTGGTGGTTGACCAAAGCGCTGATGCACTTCATCATGAATTGAAGAATCTATGTGCTACCATGCTCCCATCCGTTTCATGGGATTTTGTTCGTTTAGCAACCCCAAATCGCTGCCAGGCCAAGGATCTAGGGATACACCGCAGGAAAGAGGGCATCGTGGTGGTAATTGACGATGATTTATGGATTCCAAAGGATTTCTTGGCCTTTTATCTACAGTACCTAACCAAACAGCCTTCTCATGTTTTAACCACGCGAATCATTGAGTTGGATCGTCCTTTGCTTCACACCAAGAATGTCCAACGGTATACTTGGTTTGGACACTTTTATAATAACAATTATTCCCTGCAACCCGCGGATAGTCTTATCTCCGTTACAGGTGCCTGTTTTGGATTCGTTATGGCGCCCGATGTGCATCATGTTCATTTTGAGCCGGCATTCATTGGGACTGGTATTATGGAAGAACCGGACTTGTCCTGGCAACTCCTAGCTGCCGGGAGAACGATTGTTTATGAGCCCCAAGTTACCGTAGTCCATTTTCCTCAAAGCGATGGCAATGATGCAGCCAAAAAAGTCAACGCGGTGAACTGGTATGCTGACTCATTTTACAATTTTGGGCTTTACCACGCAAAGCATCAGCTTGGGATTCTCCATTGGTTGCGCAAGCCATACCTTTATGTGCTCGCCGCGAATGTGGTCTTTACCCGCGGATTCTCTGGGGGGTTTTGGGAAAAAGTGAAAAAAACACAATGGATGCTAACCCGATACCAAGATGGTTATGTTGCACATCGTTGACGCCTCATCCAAGTCCGGAAGGATTCAGCCCAAGGAGGGCTACCAATTCCTCGAAACACCGCGCGAAAGTTATATTTCCCTTGAGGGGGAAAGTGAATTATTGATTCAGTTAATTCGCGATGAAAAGATCACTTTAAAGGAGCTTCAGGATGGAACGCTCTATGTGTACAGCATTACGGATAGAAATCGCTCTAGTTTGGGGTATTTTGGATCGGTTCTATTTCTTCGCTAGCCCGTACTTCGTATTTCCAGAGTTCGATGTTCTCATAGTAATTAGTCAAAATGCATCATAAACACCAATTGCCATCTTTTTTCTATGGATACAAAGTTTTCATGTGATACTTTTGCCGTTCTCATGAACACCTACCTCCAGGGATTTTCAAAACGTGGTTTGGACATCGTCCTTTCGCTGATTTTGCTGCCAGTAGCCGCCGTGTTAATCGCATTGGGGGTAGCGATGGTTGGAATGACCAGTCGCGGCCCCGTCTTCTTTACGCAGGAGCGTGTGGGAAAAAATGGGAAACTCTTCCGGATTTACAAGATTAGGACCCTCCTCGTTGGAGAAAACGGCGATCTTGCCGGGATGAAAAAAGGAGATCCAACCATCCTTCCCGTAGGCCGGTGGTTGCGCCGATGGAGAATTGACGAGCTACCTCAATTGGTGAACATATTGTTGGGAGACATGTCTTGGGTTGGACCGCGTCCGGAACGTCCACACCTTGTGGCCAAATTTTCGGAATTGGACGCCCAGTATGTCCAGCGTCATCAAGCTCTTCCTGGGATAACGGGTTGGGCTCAGGTTCATTTCCCAGACGCCACGCCGGATGAAAATCTGAAAAAGCTTCCCTTAGACTTAGAATATGTTCACCGGGCGAGCTTGGGATTGGATATCCGAATCCTTTGGAAAACCATACTAGCAATTGGATGAGGCTCTCCATAGGTGCCTTGTTTTCTATCTACGCGAAAGACCATCCGGAATATCTATTTGAAGCCCTTTGGTCCGCTATCCGAGGTCAAACCATTGAACTGGATGGCGTTGTTGGCGTAATTGAGGGAGAAATAGGGGATGAATTAGAGCAAATCGTAGCCGAATTTCACGAGGTCCAATGGATACGTATTTCACGTACCAAAAATCCTCATGGGTTTGGTTTGCCTGAAGCCCTTAACCATGGCTTGGCGGTGTTGAACACTGACATCGTCTTGAAGGTGGATACAGATGACCTCAATCATGAAGAACGAGCGGCCATTACGATGGAGGCCTTCGTAAGGAATCCCCAATTGGTCCTCTTTGGAGGCCAAGTCCAAGAATGGGATAGCCAATATACACAGTGCTTTGGTAGAAGGAGGGTTCCATGCAACCACCATCAGATTCTCCAATTTGCCCAAATTCGCAATCCATTCAATGGCCCAAGCGTAGCATTCAGTAAATCTGTCATCGAATCCCTAGGGGGCTATCCACTGGTTGGTGCCAATGAAGACTATGCGCTTTGGGCTCAGGTATTGGCCTCCGGCTTTCTAAGTGCCAATCATCCCGAGGACCTCGTTTATATGCGCGGAGGAAATGATTTAGTGAAAAGAAGAAGCTCGAAGCGAACGCGAAAGGGGGAGTTAGAAGCGCTTTGGCGAATTGGCCAAACCGGCCTTTGGTCACGTGGAAGGTTGGCCTATCACATCATTGGAAAACAACTCGTTCGCCGGCTCCCAGATTCATGGAATCGGTATATTTACAAAAAATTGCGCCAAACTGTCCCCGCTGAAGTGCCTTCAATGTACACGAAGGCACGTGATGCATGGAATACTTTTTACCTATGAATAAACGCTCCGCACTACTTATTTTCTTGGCATTTTTTATGGCCTCTGCGTATTCTGTGCAGGCCCAGAATGTATTTGCTCGAAAGAATCTAACATCCGTTTCCGTGGATAAATTGGGCGAGGAGGAAATTCTTCTGTTCAAACAAAGCTTCGAATCCAAGAATCTCACCTCTTCAGAGGCGTTGCGGGACTTGAGTAAGAAAGGGATGTCCGAGGCGGAGCTGCGAAAACTCAAAGTGCGCCTCACCCAATTGGGCCAATTGGATCCTGGGGAGCAAGCTCAGATGCTCACCATGCGTCTGATGCAGCTTCAAGATTCCCTGCAAGATGCTCAGCAAGATGCCCGCCAACTTTCGGGATTGGAACGTTTGTATGCGCTGGATTCGAACGTTTTTGGTGCAGAGCTATTTCGAAGCAAAGCCATGGATTTTGCGCCCAACCTCACGCTTGCAACACCGCCAACCTATAGACTGGGGAATGGCGACATTGTTTCCTTGACGGTCTATGGTTTTCAAGAATTGAATGTCGACGTGGCGGTGAAGCCGGATGGCACCATCAACATCCCGTACTCTGGGGTCGTTTCCGTTTCGGGTCTGACCGTTTCAGAGGCGAAAGCAAAGATTAAAAAACGTTTGAGCTCTAACGGCTACAACACCCTTGCCGATGGTACATCTCAATTAAGTTTAAGCCTCAAAGAAATTCGGAGTGTAGATATCACTGTCATTGGGGCCAAGATTCCCGGACGCTACACCGTTCCTGGAATAGCCTCGCCCTATCACGTGCTGCATTTGGCTTCGGGCCCTGCCGCTATGGGATCCTATCGGAGTATCTTCCATATAAGGAATGGCGAGATTGTTGGAGAAATTGATTTGTACGAGTTACTGGGAAAGGGAACGAAAAATGATGACCTGCGCTTGGAAGACGGCGACGTGATTTTCATCCCCCCGCATACGGGCCGGATTAGTTTGGATGGGGAGTTTAAGCGTGCACGTACTTTTGAAATGCGTCCCGGGGAGTCCTTCGAAGACATTTTTGAACTTTCTGGGGGATTCACAGAACAGGCATTCAAGAATCAAGTTTTTGTGGAACGCATTACCGAAGTGGGGTTCGAAGCTCGAACCCTAACGCCACGAGAATTTTCCGAATTTCTATTACGACCAGGTGACCGCTTCGTGGCCGATACATTAAACGATCGTTTTCGTCAGCGAATTGCCTTAACCGGTGCAGTGCAATCCACGGGATACTTTGGTCTTAATCAAGCCGCATTAACATTGGGAGAGCTGCTACAAATTGCGGGGGGCTACCGCGAGGACGCCATTCGAAC
>JBMSHA010000115.1:0-6385 GCA_049416245.1 Flavobacteriales bacterium
GTTTGGGACATGAACGATGATGTCGTGGGTTATTTCCCGGATTTGTCCCACTCGGGGCTGCAATTTCGGCCCATGCGTGGCAGTGGATTCCGGTGTTCTTTGGCGTGGAGGTGGCGGCCTTCAAATCGACTTCGGATGGAGCTCATTTATTCCCAATCGAACCGACGTGAACTTTTGGAATCCGTGCCGGATATGTTGACATCGGGATATGCACAAACTGGAATCAGCGCTGCGCTGCAGGTGCGATTGTGATGCTATCTTAGCCCAAAGCATCGTGAAAGTAGAGAATCATGGCAACGACTTCGGACATCAAGAATGGATTGGTTTTAAATCATAACAACGGCCTTTGGCAAATCATCGAATTTTTGCACGTTAAACCGGGCAAAGGCGCTGCATTTGTCCGCACAAAATTGAAGAACCTGAAGACGGGAAAAGTGGTCGACCACACCTTCAATGCAGGAGTGAAAATTGACCCGGTTCGCATCGAGACGCGCGAATACCAATACCTGTACAACGACGACCAAAATTTCTATTTCATGAATTTGGAATCGTTTGAGCAAATTCCGGTAGAAGAGCATGTCATCAATGCGCCAGAATTTTTGAAAGACGGACTCATTTGCCAGCTGCAATTCCACGCGGATGAAGAGCGCGTGCTCAGCTGCGACTTGCCCACGCACGTGGAAGCAGAAATCACCTATACCGAACCGGGAATCAAGGGCGATACAGCGACAAACACCCTCAAGCCGGCCACGACGGATACAGGTGTCGAAATTCGCGTGCCATTGTTCATCGATATCGGTGATTTTGTGAAAGTGGATACGCGAAATAAGGAATACGTAGAGCGCGTCAAGAAGTAATCGGATGGCGCACAGCATTCAGCGACTGGAGCAGCGACTGGAAGTCCAGGACTACAAACTGCAGGCTTTGCTTGATGTGACGCAAGGCATTAATGCGCGCGCTTCTGAGGAAGAATTGCTGGAAAAATACCGCGTCACCCTCGCTGAAAATTTAGGTATTCATCGGCTGGTGCTTTACGCGAATGATGGCGGCTGGCGTTGTTTATTCAGCAATGGAGTCGAGGGAGACGTTCCGCAATTGTTGGACGCTACATTTTTCGATCAGCAAGGCGACATCCGACTTCATTCATCCACCGGAGATGAAAATTTTGATGTCGTCGTTCCGGTGATGCATAATGATGAGCCGCTGGCTTATTTATTGGCGGGGGACACGGAAGAGGGAACGGGTGTAAGTCCCGTGGTTAAGCACTTGCGGTTCATCGAGCTCTTGACCAACGTTTTGATTGTAGCGCTTCAAAATAAACGACTTGAACAAGAGCGGGTCGTCCAAGAAGCTACACGCAGGGAGCTGGAATTGGCGGGTGATTTACAAAATATGCTGGTTCCAACGGCATGGCCCACCGATCGCGATGTCGATGTCGCTGCTTTCTATAAACCGCACCTCGAAGTAGGCGGTGATTATTATGATGTTTTTTCGGTCGATGAGGATCGCTTGGTTTTCTGCATGGCGGACGTGAGCGGGAAAGGAATAGCCGCAGCCTTCTTGATGTCGAACTTTCAAGCCAACCTGCGCGCGATTTTCCAATACGAACCGGATGACTTGACCCGAGTGGTGAGCCGTTTGAACGGGCGGGTAATGGAAAATGCCAAAGGAGAAAAGTACATCACCTTATTCGCTGCTGTTTACAACCGCCGCACGCGTACTTTACAATACATCAATTGTGGTCACAATCCGCCGCTGCTCATGTCAGCAGATGGGACAGCGCGGCAACTGGAATTGGGATGCTGCGGGCTGGGCATGTTCCGGGATATCCCATCCATCGAATCGGGATCGGAGACCATTGCGTCTGGAGCCACGTTGTTATGCTACACCGATGGTTTGGTGGAACAGGAGAACTCGGACGACGTGCCATTTGGCATGCAGCGAATGGAGGAGGTGGTTCGAGAACGACGCGGGATGTCGGTCCAAGCCGTTCAGGACGCCTTGATGAATGCGGTCATCGATTTCAAAGGTGAGGAACCCAGCTTTGACGACACGGCGTTGATGGTCGTGCGATTCAAATAATCGGGTTCGATCGTTTACCAGCCAATGGCTGTGCCGGTGCAGAACGAATGTTCCAAACCACAAGCAGCGCGAAATACCCCCAGTACAGAGCACTCGCTTTGTCCGTGTCGAGGTAATTGTTCAAGACTCCGTGCACGAAATAGGTCATCAGCCCGAGGAAAACCCCCATGGCCAAGGCGCGTTGGTCGGGGTCGTGTAAACTGGATTGCGCTCTGAATCCCAGATGGAGACAAAACCCGAGCATTCCCAAAGTGAACACCAATCCGAGTACACCTTGCTCTGCGAGGGGGCCCAAATATTCGCTGTGAGCGTTTCCGCCATCTGCATTGTTCGTGCTGATGATGGTGCGGTCTTCCGCTCGTTGGAACGGAGCGTAAACAAATTGGTAGGTGCCTGCGCCCCAACCCGTCATCGGACGCTCTTGAAACAAGGCGAGCGCAGCATTCCAACGGTTCAGTCGCTCCAAATTGGACGCGTCACTCGATACATTGGAAATCGACTCCACATGCTCGCTTAAATCGTCCGATGAATCTTGCTCATTGCGTTGGAGTTGGATGAGCAGCGCATCTTGAGCAATCCAAACAAATCCCAAAAGCACCACACCCGCGCTCAGCAACGTCCGCAACCTGAAGCCCACTTTCATCAATCCCCAAAGCGCTCCCACTGCTGCCAATGAAACCCAAGCCGCTCGTGTGTACGAGTAAATGAGCCCGACAACCAAGATGCTCAGCGCCCCGAGCAGAACAACTTTCATAAACGTCGAAAACCGTTTCCACGTGAGCAGGGCGATCATGGGTGGAATCACCATCGCCAAAACCGCCCCATAAGATGTGTGGTCTTTGTAAAACGGCTTCATCACCCAGTGCCCGGCATCTTTCTCAAAACCAAACCCGGCGTGCCGGATGAGCGTGTAAATGACGACTGCACACAATGGGAGCGCATAGGCGATGATATAACGATGACGCCAATCCGGTTTGTGCAGGAAAAAATGCCCAAGAATGAAGAAGAAACCCACAACGAACCACAGTCGCGCGACGAAAAACTTCAAGGAGACAATGGGAAGTACACTGATGATGGCCGTCAACAAAATCCAGAGCAGCGAAACGGCAATCCAAGCAGAAAACGGGTGCTTCAATAACCGCTCATCTACCGGATTTCCTCGCATGAATCGAAAAACGAAAAGAAGCAGCAATCCGGCCAAAATCGGTTCGGTAGGCAGATAGGCTCCCAGACCGCCAATCTCCATCTCCTCCAAATTCAGACTCAGTGGTACGGCAGCCACCAAAATCAACATCAACGCGTCAAGCCGTTCAATCGCCAACCAAACGCCCAGCATGACCACAGGCAACAAGGCCAGCCATGGAAAATCTGCGTACATCGCCGCTGCCAACGCCAATGCGTACAGTCCGATGGCGAGCAAAGGTTTCGAAGAACGATGGGCAGCTTGGAGCATTATGCCTTCGCTGAGCCTTTGAGGTTTTCTGCGCCCAGTAAAATGAGCAGGGCAAACACCAACGTGCTCGCGACACTCATCACGACGATCAACCACCGAATTGGCTTGGCCTTTTTATCCGCAGGAGCCGCATAGTCCACCACAAAAGCCGATGGCATTTGCGTTTCCGCATCCAGTTTCATCAGCTCGAACCGCTTTTTCAAGATGGCCTCGCGCTCGTAGGCGGCTTCGATGAGGTTGGAGAGCTTGTTGAATTCGTTCGCATAGTGGGAAATTTCCGCCATTTGCCGACGAATTTTCTCGGCATTGGCATTCGCTCCCTTCGCGATGGCAGTGGCGTATTGTTCATTCAAACCTTCAATCTGCGTCGCAAAGTCGTACACCCCCAATTCATACAATTTCCCCAAGTCATCTTCCATGGAGGTGATTTCCTGTTGGACTTGTTCGAGTGAACTTCGGGCATAGCCGAGCGCATCACCTGCCCGGTCATTCCGCAGGCGATTCGCTACCGAGTCGGCCAAGAAAGCGATGTCGTTTGCCATATCAGCTGCGCGTTGCGGTTCTCGATCCAACACGCTCACTTCAATGGATCCGTAGCGGGTCAGGCGGGCGTCGACATTCGAGTTGTATTCTTTGCCCAACATGGCTTGAGCGCCGGCCTCGGAGCGGTCGATGTCGTAATGGCTCCACAGGTCGTATTTCTCAATAATGCGGGAGCGGATGCGGTCTGAATTGAGGATTTGGAGCAGGCGCTCGGCATCCTCAGTTTCCCCGTATTCCAGCAGATCATTTCGCTTGACTTCTTCGTAGAATTGCTCGCCGATGGAATGCTGGGGTGTGGCAAACATGATGACCGTAGACTTGAATTGTTCTTCCATGAGCAGCGCCGCAACGGAGGACAAAACGGCCGCCGCGGCTCCAATCAAAATGAAGGTGCGACGACGGTCAAAAATAAAGCGAAGGAGGTGTGAGGAGTTGAGCTGGGAATCGTTGGAATTCATATTCACGTAGGGCTAAGAATCGGCAAAGGTATTCATCTTGTCCGTTAGGAGCGCTCGGGCGGTTTGATAGTTGGTGATTCCCGGCAGAGCTCCCACAGCGATGCAGAGCACGAGACATGCTGCAACCGCTTCCACGGAACCATCAGCCCAACGCCAAAACGCCGCGCATATTGCCCCGGCGGCAAGTGAATGCAAAGCCGCTGTTCGTATAATCTGTACCCAGACTTTCCCGGGATGTGCGGCAATGGCAAAGCCCGTTTGAAGCCCGACCACGAGGAATTGAGTTCCTGCGCTGATGACCGCACACCCCCAGGCAGCGTTCATCCCATCCGATGAAGAAATCCACCACCCGTTCAATGCGATGTTCAGTACCGCTCCGACCGCAGCGAGAACATTCAACAGTTTTAAATCACCACGAGCAGTCAACAAAGTGCTGAAGACGTACCCTTGGGCGAAAATGGCAAATGACAACATCAGCCAAGGCAAAATGGGGGATGCTGCATCCAGGTGATCGGCATAAAACCAATCCAAAAAGTCTCGCGGAAATACAAAGGCCACCCATGCGACGCTGAAACCACCCACCCAGAGAACCTGAGATACAGCAGCAGCTAAGGGGCGAATGTCTTCTTGTTTTCGAAGCATTCGCGTGAAGTAGGGAAGGAGTAAAGTGGCGAATAAGAACCCTATCATGTTGGCGGCTTCAAATAATCGGTATCCCATGGCATACCAGCCCGCTTGTACAGCCCCTCCGGGAGCCAATCGTTCCAGCATGATGGCATCCACCCGATGATAGGTCATCATCAAAAGAAACAACAGGGCGTATGGCCAACTTTCCTTCAGGTGGGCAAAAACAGCTGAAGATATGTGACTTGTGGTGGGTTTTGGAGTGTCCTGTTTTAAGCGTTCCAATTTCCACAAACCCCAACCCAAGGTGAGGCTAAGTGCTGCCGTCGTGCCCGTGAGCAACCATTCAATTGCAAACGTATCCGATTGCCACAACAGGGTGCCCATCGCTGCGAGCAATAAGGCCCTGTCCGCCACGGAAACCCAGGCATCGGCTTCGTGGGCACCTCCACCTTGCAACCCTGCACGCACATAAAGAACTGCACTCAATAACGCTTGGTTTCCACCAATCCACAAAAGCCACATCAACGCTCCGTCTCGATACCCGAGCACCCATCCCATTCCCATCAAAACCACCAAATAAATGGGCACTAGAACCAGGCGGGTGCGCCACCCTTGCGGATGCTCCCGATGAAGAGTTGACGAATCCGCTGCGACCATCCGGGTCATGTGGTTGGCCAAACCCGCATCGAGAAATATGTTCAACAGAACGCTTAGGCTGAGCAACGGAAAAAATTGGCCCCATACCTCCGGCCCTAGCGCATCTTGGATTTTCGCATCGATCACCAGCAAGTATGCTGGCTTGATCAACAGGTTCAAAACCATAAGCCACGAAAGGTGTGCGAAGAATTTTTTCAAGGCTACGAATTCAGATACCATTTAAGGTGCCATGCAAAGAACGCAATATGCGCCGTAGGATTGTCACCTATCTTCGCGGAACATGGCCCGAATTGCCCTCAACGCCCGCTTGCTCATCGCCGACCGATTGGAAGGGATTGGCTGGTTCACGCACGAGTGCTACAAACGCATCATTGCGGCTCATCCCGAGCATCAATTTCGACTGATTTTCGATCGCCCGCCGCATGCGGATTTTGAATACGGCAAAAATGCAGATGCCGTTCGGCTTTGGCCGCCGGCGAGGCGTCCTTTTTTGTACGATTGGTGGTTTGATTACAGCGTCGGTCGAGAATTGAGACGGTGGAAGGCAGATGCTTTCGTGTCCACC
>JBMSHA010000116.1:0-6377 GCA_049416245.1 Flavobacteriales bacterium
CTCGAAAACATGGGTGGGTTGGGATTCGAAATAAGCGCCAGAATCCCCAAACTGCCAGACCCAGTCTACCAGCGGCTGATTGGATTCCATCGTGAAGGCTACGCTCAACGGGCTGCAACCGGAATTTACATCGGAGGTGATTTCGACCTCCGGCGCACCATGCACCATCACGGTCCAAACACCCGATGAACTGCAACCTGTTTCAGCACTCGACGCAGCAACCGTGAAGTTTTCCGAGCCCACGGTCGTGGCGATGAATTCCAAAGAGTCGTCGCTCACCGAAAAGGTCGAACCCCAATTCCAGACGATTTCATCCGCAAAAGCAGTTTGAACGCTCAGAACCGTCTCCACTCCATGACACACGTGAGCAGGTGTTTCGCTGAAGTCCAATGTTGGTGCCGGAAGTACGCCGATGCTAACCACATCCGAACTGGATCCACAAGCGTGGGCCCATTCCACTTCAATGATATGGTACGTGGTATCCTCATATGCATCAAGCGTTGCCGAAAACACAGCTTCCGAAGAAACCTCTTCGCCATTGAGATACCAAGACCACTGGACTTCAGAAACGGGGGTATTGGCACCCATGACCACTTCATAAGGCGCGCAACCTGAGGGCTCCAGGCCATCCAAAACAACTTGCGGCACCGCCTCGATTTCCACGGATTGCATCGTGGTATCCAAGCAACCGTTGACATCGACGGTCACCAACTCGAATTCGACCGAACCCGGCACATCGTGCACCCAATCCAGTTCCAAACCGTTGCCGATGGGCTGCCCATTTGCTTGCCAAAGGGCCTGCGCCAGCAAGTTGGAGTTGCCCGCTGCAAGCGTAAAGGGTGCTTCGGCACATTGCAGTGCATCGACTACAATCACAGCCGGTTGAGGACTCACGACGACCAATTCAGCTTGCACGGATGCGCTGCATGAGGTCGCCAAATCATCAAAGGTGTACTGCAATTGAACACTGCCTGGATCTGTGAACTGAGGATCAAACAGCCCGGTGTTGGCGTCGACTACGCCGGCCCCAGACCACGAACCGCCTGCTGGAGATGGCACGGGCAAAGCGACGGCATCGCCATTCGAGCAAACAGCACCGAGGAAGGGCACAGCTATTTCAGGCAATGCCCAAACGGTCAATTCCAAGGTGTCGGCCGTCGCACAAGTTCCTTCTCCTGTTTGAACAGAAAAGGCATAAACTCCAGGATTCAAAACATCCACATCCACCATGCCGCTCATGGGATCAATTACGGAAGCTGCCGCTTCGGCGGTCAATCCCGCCCATGTGACCGATGCACTTTCCGGAACGGCGGTGAGCGATTGAACGCCCGATTCGGCGCAAATGGAGGCTGCACCAGAGGTTTGAATGTAGATCGGTTCAGAAATTTGCACCAAGGCTGTATCCAAAGCCGCACACCCCGCTTCAGGTTCAAAAAACACAATCACTTCATAATTGCCGGGCAGCAAGGAACCCAGGTCCATTGCACCAGCGGAATTCACCGCCACGGAGGCAGCGCCCAAACCCGTGAAGTATTGAGCAGTCGCAGGTTCCACATTGGTGAAATCTCCAAGTTCAACGACGAGCGATTGATTGCAAAGCGCAATCGATGGCGCGATGCTCGCATCAATGGGCTCCAACACATCGGCATTCCATTCCAATGCTGATGAACAACCGTGAGTATCGGTAGCTATCGCCGATAAAACATGGGTGCCTGACTCGTTCCAAACTACGGCTACACTCGATGAATCAGAGTCTTGCATTTGGCCGTCTATCGACCACGAAAACGTAAATGGTGCCGCTCCATCTGCCACGTTCACTTCGAATGTCACCAACGAATCTGGACAAGCCGCCACGGGAGCCACTGGCATCAACAGAGGCTCGGCATGCACTTCAATTTCAAGGGAATCGACGACCGAACAAACCGCTCCTTCATGAGTATACATCACTTGAAATAGTCCAGGCTCCAAGGCTGCCAAACTCATCGTATCCTGTCCTGTTGCTACACCAGGGCCCGACCAAAATCCCGGTAAATCATTTGGGGTAGGCAACGCGACAAACTCGTCATTTGTGCAAACATGCAACTTGGGTCCTAAATCCAAGACCGGGGGCAATACAAGATCGGCCCAAATCGAATCCTCATTGGTGCAGCTCATGCTGTCCGTGTAGGCATAAGAAAGTAACGCTTGACTTCCTGTCAGTATCGTGGCATCAAGTCCTGTCAACCCGACTCCAATACCACTCCATGAACCGCCTTCAGGCCATGCAGCTGGAAGATCGGCTGAGGCATCCGTGGCACAAACCGCCCATTCATTGGGAAGGGTGATTTCAGGCAACGCATGCACTGTCCAATTCAATTCAACGGCTGTTGCACAGCCCCACTCATTTTCAACCGTTGCAAAGATTTGAGCCACTTCCGCTTCACCCCAGGGTCCTGCTGAGAATTGCCAACTTGAATCCGTGTCCACAACAGTGGAGCTAATCCCGATGAGAGACGCCTCTGCTGTTCCTCCATTCACCCAAATCTCCGCGTCGACTGTCAATCCCGTGCAAACTCCAAGGGCCGAAATCACTTGCACCTCTGGCAATGCGCGCACGTCGGCATAAGTTGTATCTGACGCCGCACAAGATCCTGATCCCGTGGTGTAGATGATGGGTTGTGGCCCGACGCCAACTTCAGCAGGGTCAAGCATCGGGAATCCCGATTCGACGGTCACAGCACCTGTCCATGTGCCGCCTTCAGGGGCAAACCCTGTCAAGGCAATGGGTTCAGCATCGACACAGGCAGCGAAAGCTATGGCGCTCGTGACTTCCGGTGCCTCAATAACTTGAATGGACGCGGTATCGGAATTGAAGCAGCCCAGGGAATTGGAGGCGGTATACACCAATTCAATGGTGCCTGGCCCCGTTTGACCCGGGTTGAAAATACCCGTGGAGTCTTGGACACCCAACCCACTCCACGTGCCATTCAGCGGGGATGCCGCTGGCAACTGGACTTCAAAATCTTGGGCGCATTCTTGTCCCAATGCTGGAATCGTGATTTCTGGCAGCGGCATGGGACTGATGAACGTCATGGCGTCATCGGAACATCCCAAATCATCTGTCACGGTCACACCCACGAGGGCGAAAGTCTCGTTCAAATTGGCCACCCAATACGCCTCTCCATTGGCATTGAGCGTCACCAAATCAGTCCATTCATACAAATACGACGAACCGGATGCCAAAGTGCCCCCTCCAGCGAATACATCCATCCAAACGGTATCGCCATCGCAAGCAACACTTCCCTCCGTAGAAAGGAAGGCGGTGGGCTCTTCCAAAACCTGCCAAACTGCCGAGTCAACCGTCATGCATGAGCCGGAATTCATCTGATAGATCAAGGTCCAAGTCCCGACATCTAAATCCGATAAATCCAACAATCCGGTGTTGCCATCCAAGATCCCGGGACCTTCCCAATAGCCCGTATTCGCCCCTCCTTCCATCGGCAATTGCACCAAATCGTTGCTTTCACAAAGTATGCTATCTGGACCGGCATTGGCGTAGGCCGGTTCAGCCACCTCGAGAATAGTCGTATCGGTCGAAACACATCCGAATGCATCCGTGTAAGTGTAGGTAATCAGGTGCTCTCCCAATCCGAAAAGTGCCGGATCCAAGCCGTTCTCGACCACCGGCCCGCTTGAACTCGTCCAAATTCCACCAGCGGGAACCCCTTCTGGCAGGGTTTCGATGTACGATTGGTTGCAGTATGAGAGGCTATCGACCGCGGATACACTGGGCAATGCATGAATGGAAAGTTCGTGGTGAGCTGTGTCCGCGCAGCCATAATCTGGCAGCCAAACCGGATAAGGATCGAAAATTACAGCCGCTTCCACCGTATGATCACCGAGGCTCAAGCTGTCCGACGAAATTGAAAACGAAGCGGATGCATTGACAGAGGCTGTTGGTGCCCATGATGTATCGATGGGCTGACCGTCGATGATCCATTCAACAGAGGTATCCCAACCGAAGGCTACAATGTTGGCATCAATAGATACTTCTTCTCCTGCACAGATTGATTCATCAAAGCTCAATGACACCGTAGGCACGAAAAATCCATAGATGGAAAAACCGGAGCTTGCTGTGCATTGGACATTTCCATGATCAACCATAGTGTATACCGAACCCGCGACCTGCGAACCCACAGCATACCGAGCTGTAGAATCCCCAGGCTGCCCTCCGCTCAATAAGTCTGCATTCGAATTCCAAACAAATTCCCCGTCCCCTGTAGCCGTGAAATCCACATACGAACCCATGCAGTACCAATTGTGGGAAGAATGGACTTCGATGGAGGGCGAAGGGTGCACCGTAATCGAAGAAGCATCCGAACCCGAACCGCATGCATTGCTCGCCCAAGCCTCGATGGCCAATTGACCAGCACTGTCAAATTGATGAACAAATGGAGCAGGCGTCACCAACGAGGTCGTATCCCCTTCAAAAATCCACTGGAACTCTGTCACTGCGGAATTTCCAGGATTCACCAATACCTGAACTGCGACTTCATCAGCGGCACACAACTCGGGGGTATCCATGATCGACACCGTGGGTGCACCGGCAAACGAAAACCAAGCCGGAACCGACGAAAATGAACATCCGTTACCGGTCAATTCGGTGACCTCCACCTGAATTTGGTACCCTGTAGCTTCAAGAAATAGAATCGAAGGCACTGAGTCTGTGGGGCCGCTCCCAGCAGCCCAATCGAAAGCGCCACCGGAAACACTCCAGGTATAAGCCAGGTTTTCTGAATTCAAAGGAACCGTGGTCAACACCAACGTCGTTTGATGCGGAACGCATGCACTCGGTTCAGACAGTTCGACTGAAAAATCCGTTGAAAACGGGTGGCATTCGCAAGGCCAATTAACGGATTCTACCACGGCATCGAGATCCAGAAAAATTTCACACGTGCAGGCATCCGCGACAGAATCCATTGGAAATACGGCTAAAAGCGAATCTGCCGATTGCACAACCTCTGCATCCAACTGCAAAATTCCTCCGGTTTGAACGAGCGCACCGTCAAGTATCCATTCCACACCTTCCCATGTGCTGTTTGTGTCGGGCGTGGTGACTTCGAATTCAACGACACAAAATTCCTCCGCATTCCAACTCAATTCGAGATTAAGCGCATCACACGATCCTATGCACTCTTGCCCCAATGAACTCAAAGCAGAATTCAAGCAAAATAGGATCATGATGACGATCATCATATGTCGATGCAAACCTGGCATGCGGATGGGATACGAGAAAATGGGTGGTTTCGTTACATGCCCATTCATTCTATCTCAGCTGTTCACAATTGTTGAAAATGGATGTGGATTTACTGTTGATTTTCAGAGGGACTCCATCCTTGGAATTCCAATGAATTCAAGATTATTTCGACTTGTCAACGAACGGCAACGTTCACGGTACATCGATAGAAACTGCATGTTCCAACAGGAGGTGGAAATTGATGAATTCCGGACACGCAGGCACAAAGGTGCTTGTATGAGAAAGTGCACTGCCCAGAGCAGAATCTGAGAATGGTTCTGATTCCCGAAAGGGGCCTAAACATCAAGAGAGCAATCGACAGATGGGACGGTTTGGACGTGATTCATCAGGAAGAAAAAGCAATGATTCTACCAGCGCAACTTGTGTTCTTCACAATAGCGGATGATTGCATGAGGCACTCGCCTAAAGCCACTTTCTCTGTCAAGCAGGAAACTGTTTGGCAACGGTTCGAGTCGAGCTGATGAGTGAGGTTGCGCGAAAGCAGCAAGCTTCCGGACTTGTCCGGTCACTGAGAAGTGGAATTCAGAAGCAGGTAAGAACAAACCGTGGGTTGGAGGAGTTCGCTCCGAAAACCGTTCGCGTTCGCGCGGAAAGCAACTGTCGAATGATGGTAGCTGCGGAGAAACCGCATGGAAAACAATTCTAACGAAGGGTTTTCGATGCGGTTTTTACATTTCAGATTGACGCTCTTGATGAATTTCATACCACCGATGTCGCGCTTGACACACGGGGATTAAAATCTGGGCATTGGTTTTTTGAAACTTTCAAATTCACAACCTAATTTTCCCCAACGGCAATTTCCCGAATTTTATTGGCATTCTTCTACGATGAACAGAAAATGGAACTTTCTGTTGCTGTCCCTGTTGGTGGCGGCAATTTGTGCATTTGGTGTACCCTATGAAACTTCAACTGAATTGACATCTGCAATCGATTCGGGCGACACAGCTTGGATGGTTGTCGCAAGTGCATTTGTCTTATTGATGACACCAGGATTGGCATTTTTCTATGGCGGCATGGTCAACAAGAAAAACGTCATCTCGACAATGCTCCAGAGTTTTGTCGCTTTAGGCGTCATCAGCGT
>JBMSHA010000117.1:0-6344 GCA_049416245.1 Flavobacteriales bacterium
GCGGAAGTTCTTGGACCGTCGAATTAGCAGGAACCGATCGCGATCCAATCTTTCGATTCAGCTTTTCGCAAGGGAGTTGCTGAACGCGTTGATTTTGAATAAAAAAAGCCGGCCCTTTCGGACCGGCTCCGGCGCCTTTCTCGCAAAGCTGAGATTAGCAACCTGCACTATTTTTTGCTCACCTACTGCACAAAGTAGAAGTAGTTTGACTTCACAACACAAGAATATCGTGTGAGACTAAGTGGCACGAGCCGCCATCCCAAATTCATGCTCTAAACAACATTCAACGCGCAAGTTTTGCTTTTAACCGTTCCGAGGATCAGAATTGATGAAACTCGGATGTGATGCACAACACGGTGTCAAATCATTAGATTTCAGTTAAAAAAACTACCCTGATATCATACATGACAGTATTAATTATTATGTTTATAAAACCTATTGAATCATATTGTCACATGAATGAAAACCCTTGACAAATCAACAATTCACATATTTGATTGGAAATTTCACGCATCATGCGCCACCTATTCATTTGCTGTTCACTTTTTGGTTTTTTGCTCATCCACCAGCAAAGTGTGGCGACCGACAAAAGTGCGCGTTGGATCAGTGGTCAAATCAAGTTTGGAACTGCCATGGATCCCGACGCCGTCATTTCGGGCACTACCGGCGATTTCAATGGCGATGGTTTCGAGGATGTGCTCTGTTTCAATTCGGAACAGTTGGCCATCGCTTGGAATGGATTGGATGGACTGGGGCTTTTTGGCAGGATAAATGAACCTGGCACGTGGGATTGGGTGGTTTGGGATCAGAAACAACGGGTTCTCTGGACCCAACGTTCGAACCCACGCCGAATCGATGCCTGGACTTTTCAGGGCGACACCCCTCAAGTGTCGCAGACATTCGAAGGAAGTGCAAAACGATTGCACCTGACTGCGGGCCTGGGCGTCACCGCGCTGAGCAGGATGGACGAATCCCTGGAATTGCTTCAGGCCAACGGAGAAGTCACCGAAATCCTACCACGCGGTAGCGCCTTGAGTGATGCGGTGGTGGCAGACCTTCAACCACAGGCGGGGATAGTTTTCCTGGAAGATAAGGAGTCTGGTAAACTCGGTGTTTCAACAAAAGTCGCAGGCCTTTGGCAAGGGGTAACTTGGTGGAATGAAACTGCCGGGACTCAGCAGTGGCAGATGCTGCAAGATGAAGAGGATAACATATATATCGTGGGTCTCGATCGGAATCAACTCTGGCTCAAGGGATTCAATAAGGCGGGCAAACCGGTTGCCAGCTGGCGCGCTGAAACCAAATTGAAAGAAAATGAGTTTTGGCCCGTCCAAATCACAAATGGATCGCTGCGCATCCTTCGCCGAACCACCGTGACGTACAACGTCGTTTTCGAAGCGTACGATTTGCAGTCCGGTAATCGCACGTACAGTTGCGGCTTGAATGAACTTGACCGCATCAATGGCCTGTTGACGCCGGATTTAGATGGAGACGGAATCAAGGACATCATTCACCCCCGGTTGAATTCGGAGGTTTGGGATTACTATCTGTATTGGGGGGATGGCGGAGACCGAAGGCTGTTTTGGAAAAACAGTCAAATTGACTTCGGAAATTCCAGCCAAATCGCATCGCTTCCAAGAACTTGGCGCGATGCACTTGGGGATGTGGATGATCTTGAGGAAGTTTGGACGCATCGCGGTCACTTGATTTGCAAGCGCCGTGGCCAATGGATTCGAATTACCGAAAACCAGGAAATCCAAACCAACCTGGATGAAAATGAAGATGTAGCAGGCTCGTGCTTTCAATTGTTCATCCCTTTCATCGACCTCGGGGCTGACGAATTGACAAGTCAACCGGGCATTGCTGAAATCACGCCAGGGCGCTGGTACCACCTGGCGTTCATGCGCAACCAAGATTTGCGCACCGAAGTTTGGTTGGATGGTGAGCGCATTTTCGATGGACGAAGCGAAGACCGTCAATATGTCTACAACATGCTCATTTTCGGCGCGGCATATGGCCGTGCTTTCGGCGGCTTTGGGAAGGTAAGTCTCGACCGGATCTCCCTGTTCGGGAGTCAGCTGGACAGAACAGAAATTGAGACGGAAATGGGTCCGGGGTTGCCCGAGTCCTACCGCTACCTCACGGAACGTTGGGAATTTGAAAATCAATCATTAACCGGGTCCATTCTGGGGTCTGATGTGCTCAAGGTTTCTTCCCCGCGACGTGTCAAGGGCGTTTCGGGTCAGGCGGTTGCATTCGATGGCATGGATGATGCACTCCAGGTTTTTGTCCCCATCTCCAACGAAGCCTTCACGTTGAGTTTTTTCTTCAAACTCGACGAAACCGCAGATTTGGGAGATCATACGTTGGCGACGCTTTATGGCATGTACAATACGGCTATCCAACTGCACTGGAAGCCGAGAAACCGATTGATCCAAAGACCGGTGGATGGAAGCGCCATCCAATCACCTTCTCGATTTACCGAAAGCATGCTGGAAGTGCCGGGGAAAAGTCGGCCATTCACGTTGGGCTCAATGCTGTATTTTCTGGATGAAGGTGGTCTCATTTATAAAGAAAATCCATTGGGATGGGCACCGATTCGAAACCTCGAAGCGCCGCCTCGTACCGCTCTTGGAAACCCGGTAGTTTGGAACGAACGCATGTATACTGTGGACGATGCTGGTTCTGTATATTCTTGGAGCCCTGAGTCAGGCTGGTCAGAGAACGGTGACGTTCCTTTTTCACCGGAAACAGAATGGGTGCAAATTCCTGGCGGTGTGTTTGCCGTTCAACAGGACGGATGGACCTATGAGCCCTGGGGTGGGATTAATGCAGTCACTCCGGTAGACACCGGCAAAACGCTTCGCGCCATTTCCTGGAATCCGGGAGGCTACGCGGTGGAATTGGAGCAAGAACCCTTGAATTTCTGGCATCCCACTAAAAGGTCCGTTAAGCTGGCCGCTGCCCCCGCCTTTTTTCAAGTGGAGTCCACGTGGGTGGATGCTTTGTTGATTTGGGGCTGGGTGATTTCGGCAATCATATTTTTGAGCATCGCACTTTTTCTCAAACGGATCCGCCAGTGGTTTGAATCGGGCGGATTTGGGGGCCTCCAAGAAGTGGAATTGGCTGAAAGTTTGCGCGACAACCTCCGCGCTTTAGCCAATTTGCCCGACAATCAATTCGACACCGATGCGCTGGACAATGCATTGAGCCAATCGCCGCATGATACGGACGAAACCCGGCGAACCCGGCGTTCAAGGTTCATCAAGGAATGCAATCAATGGAGCCAACTTGCCCTGGGACTCGACGCCATCGAGCGCAAAAAGGATCCGACGGATCGTCGCCGTTCGATCTACGCGCTCAACGCAAAAGTGGTCGAGCGATTGCAATCGGAGGATTGAATTCAATTTGGCGATTCGCCTTCCAAAGCCGGTGTTTCCGTTGCAGCTTCCTCGAACTGCGCCACTTCCGATTGATCCAATCCCCATCCGTACACTACGGGAAACACCAAAATCACGCAGGCCGTCCACACCACAAACACCCCGAGCGCTCGGTTCATGACATCGCGCGTGTTGCGTTCCATATCAGCCCCGCGTGTTGGAATCCATCGGTACAGCAGCGTGAGTAAGGTGCCGAGAAAAACGGCATTGCTGCCCAAAACGACCAATCGATTGGGCGTCACACCAAATTCCATCAAACGATCCACAATCGCCGCCAAGCCCAAGGCATCCGCCACCACCCCCAGCCCCACCAGCGCCATCACCAACCCACGCGTCACCCGACCCGACTGCTCATCAAACGCTGAATGCAGGATGACCAAACCGATGACAGCAATGAGCAAGAAGTTGAAGACGAGTAATTCCTCCCGATCCGAACTGAGCGTCTCAAACCCTTGTTGGAAAACATAAGCGAGCAGAAAACCCAGTTCCAGCAAAACAAAGAGCGGAATGAAAATTCGTGCGACCGTGGGCAGGATCCGTTCCAACGCATTGGGGTGGCGCATCCAGACGCTGTGGCCAAAAATCAATATACCGCTGAGCCCCCAGGTGACGAGGTGGATGTTGACTTCCGTTGTCCAGGTTTGCGGCACGTCGAGCGTGAGCATGAGCAGGTTGGTCAATCCGAACAGCGCCCCGCCTGCTGCGGCGATGATGGCACCGAGGATGCCGACCTGCACCGCATGCCGCACGAAATCCACCCGCTGCTCCTCGGGCCGCGACTGAACGTAGGCAAAACCCGTCAACGCCAACAGCAACAGCGGCCAATGGATCATCATGAGGTCGCGGACTTGGCGGGCGAAGTTGATGCGCTCCCCTGCGCCCTCCCAATCCGGATGGAGCGACAAGGCCGCTGAAACATCCCAACGCTGCGGCAGAAACTCCCACGCCTCGTAAAACGCCACCACCCAAACGGTGAGTGCCCCGACTCCGGCCAGCAACCCCCAGCGCCGCCAACCGTGAAAGGCCAACATCGGCACCAACGCCAACGGCGCCAAAAACGGCACCGCCCAATTCGGCTCCATCTCCCCCGTCACCCAGTACGGCACCAAAAACAGCAGTGCAATGCCCACCGACACGGCAATAGCATAAGTGAATCGGTGTGCAGTCGTTGCGGATTCTTCGGTCGCGCCGGTCAGCGCCTCGCGCTCATCCGCCGCCATGCGGGCGCGCCATGCAGCCGCTTCTGGCGGCGATTCCGTTTCGGCATTCAGTGCTTTGCGGAAGGCAGTTGGATCCTTTCTGTAAAAGGATTCGCGTTCCTCCGAAGTTTGGTTCCATAAGGACATCGGCTGGTGGGCGTGTGGATTTTTCGAGGTAAAAACTTGATGTCCAACGCGTATCCAAGGTAGAAATTTTATTCTCCCCCTTATATTCGCTTGCATGACCCTACGCTTCAACCTCCTTTTGGTCCTTGTTTGCGTGCTCGGAATGGGCAGCTCAACGGCCATGGCTCAACCGCCGACACCCGGCGCTCCTTTCAATCCTGTCAACGGCAACGCCGCAGGCCAAGTCATCATCCCCCTCGTGGACGGCGTCTTTTTCGAAGACGTCACCATGCACGGAGGCGATCCTTCGATTTTGATTCGCTACACGACGCTCATCGTGAATTCATGGTTTGATGCAGCCGCCCCTTATCACCCCACTGCGGTGGGCGTGTTCAGTGATCTTCCGCGCGAGAAACCGTTCACTCCGAAGGACAACACCGCGCTGAACGTTGCGATGACTGCAGGATCAAAAGCCATCCTGGACCACTGCTTTCCAGCGCACATGGCCAAATGGGAAGGCATGCTCGCTGCCGTGGTGGGCGACCGCGGCGACGAAGCCCTCGTACAACGTGCAATCGAAATCGGCACAACCGCTGGTGAGGCTGTTTGGCAGGGACGGTTGCATGACGGCATGAACCACAGCGGTACGATGGGTGGCCGCGAGGCGATGCCGATGCCGTTTGCGGATTACACCGGCTACGCCCCGGTGAACACGCCTTATGTGGTCAACGACCCGAGCCGTTGGCAACCGGGTGTGGAGCGCGTGGGCACCGGAAAGTACCGCGCGCAGATGTTTGTAACGCCGCAATATGGCAAAGTGACACCGTACACGGATTTGTGGTCGTTGGATCTGCCGTTGCCAGCGCCAACGAAAAGCGACGTGAACAATTTGGTGGATTATACAGCGCAAGTAGAGGAAGTTCTCGAGAAGAGCGCCGCGATGACGGACGAGCAGAAAATGCTCTCCGAGTTTTACGAAAACAAGCTCTTTTCATTGCCGGTTTCGGCTGTGGTCGCGTCGATGAAACAGGGCATGAATTTGATGGAATTCATCCACATGTTCTTCGCGCAGGAAGTCGCGATTTTCGATGCTGGGATTTGGATTTGGGCGAAAAAACGCGAATTCGATGCGGTGCGTCCCTTCACGGCCATCCCGTATTTGTTTGAAGACAACGATGTGGAGGCGTGGGCAGGACCGGGCAAAGGCACGGGCAAAATCCCGGCGACGAATTGGACGAGCTACTTGCCAGTGGCCGATCACCCGGAATACCCTTCGGCTTCGGCGTGCCTGTGCAAGGCGCACGCGACGACCTTGAAGGAAGTGACGGGAACAAATGAATTGGGTTGGGAAGTGCCCTTCCCAGCCGGCAGTTCGTTTGTGGAGCCGGGCGTGACGCCGGCCGTGGACATGACGTTTACGTTCGACACATGGGATGAGTTTGCGGAGGTTTGTGGCTTGACGCGGCTGTGGTCGGGGGTTCATTTTGAGGATTCGGTCAAAAACATCGAGAAGCCCTGCACGACGATTGGTCAGGCGGCAGCAGCGTATGTGGCAGGCTTGGTGGCTGGCGAGAAATGA
>JBMSHA010000118.1:0-6303 GCA_049416245.1 Flavobacteriales bacterium
CGGAATTTGAAGAGCGACTCGTTCACATCCGGTCCCAAAACGGGAATGCCGCGGTAGCGCGCCTCCTCCATGAATAGGGTGACTTGCTTGATGTCGCTCATGTTGTTCGAAAGCACCGCGGCCATGTACTCGGCCGGATAGTTGGCCTTCAAATAAGCCGTTTGGTACGCCACCCACGCATAGCATGTGGAGTGCGACTTATTGAATGCGTAAGATGCAAACGCCTCCCAGTCTTTCCAGATCTTTTCGAGCTTGGCTTTATCGTGGCCGCGTTCCGCGCCTTGCTCGAGGAATTGCGGCTTCATTTTGGCAATCAGATCCGCCTTCTTCTTTCCCATGGCCTTTCGCAGCGTATCCGCCTCGCCCTTGGTGAAGCCTGCGAGCTTTTGCGACAACAGCATCACCTGCTCCTGGTACACCGTGATGCCGTAGGTCTCCTCGAGGTATTCCTCACACGCATCCAAATCATACGTAATCGGCTCCTGCCCGTGCTTTCGGCGCACAAACGACGGGATGTACTCCAACGGACCCGGACGGTACAACGCGTTCATGGCGATGAGGTCGCCAAAAACCGTGGGCTTGAGATCCTTGAGGTATTTCTGCATCCCCGCCGATTCGTATTGGAAGATGCCAATCGTTTCGCCGCGTTGGAAGAGTTCGTAGGTCTTGGTGTCGTCCAGCGGAAAGCTGTCCGGGTCGAGGTCGATGCCGTGGCGGTCCTTCACGTTGCGCACGGCATCCTTGATGATGGTGAGGGTTTTCAAGCCCAGGAAGTCCATCTTGAGCAATCCTGCATCTTCGGCCACCGCGTTGTCAAACTGCGTGCAATTCAAGTCGCTGTCCTTGGCAACGGCCACGGGCACGTAATCGGTGATGTCAGTCGGCGTGATGATCACACCGCACGCGTGGATGCCGGTATTGCGCAAGCTGCCCTCCAGGACGCGGGCTGTTTGCAGGGTTTGGCCTTCGAGGGTGGCTTTTTTCGCCAGCTCCTTGATGTTGTTGACCATCTGCAATCCCTCGTTGCCTCGGAGTTTTTCCTTCAGCGTTTTGTCGTCGAGCGTGAAAAGCTTTTTGAGGCTGATGTCAGGCATCAACTTGGCAATACGATCCGCGTCCGGCAAAGGCAATTCAAGCACCCGGGCCGTGTCGCGGATGGAGCTTTTCGCGGCCATGCTGCCGTAGGTGATGATTTGAGCGACCTGGTTCGAGCCGTATTTTTCAATGACGTAGTCGATGACCTTCCCGCGGCCTTCGTCATCGAAGTCAATGTCGATATCGGGTAGGCTCACGCGGTCCGGATTGAGGAAACGCTCGAACAGCAAATCGTACTCAATGGGATCGACGTTCGTGATGCCCACGCAGTAGGCCACCGCCGAACCGGCTGCCGAACCCCGACCGGGGCCGACGCTTACGCCCATCTCACGTGCGGCTGTGGTGAAATCTTGGACAATCAAGAAATACCCCGGGTATCCCGTGCGTTCGATGGTCTCCAACTCGAAGTCAATGCGCTCCCGAATCTCATCTGTGATTTCGGGGTAGCGCTTTTTCGCGCCCTCGTATGTGAGGTGCCGCAAGTAGGCGTTTTCGCCGCGCTTGCCGCCATCCTGGGCGTCCTCGGGGTGAACGAATTCCGCGGGGATTTCAAACGCTGGCAACAACACATCGCGTTCCAACACATAGGCCTCGCAAGCATCCGCGATCGCCTGCGTGGTCTCCAGCGCCTCCGGCAAATCCGCAAACAATTTCCTCATTTCGGCCGGAGACTTGAGGTAGAACTCATCGTTTGGCATACCAAACCGGAACTCGCGGCCGCGCTTGCCGATGTACTTTTTCGGTTTGCTGACGTTTTGAGCGTCTTTCACGCACAGTAGAATGTCGTGCGCCTCCGCCTGTTTTTTGTACGTGTAATAGGAATTGTTGGCAGCGATATATCGAACGCCGTGTTTGGCACAAAAGCGCAACAACACCTCATTCACCACCGCTTCTTCTTCCAGACCGTGGCGGTTAATTTCCGCGTAGAAATTGTCCCCCAAGGTGCTTTTCCACCACACAAAAGCCTCTTCTGCTTGTTGCTCGCCGACATTGAGGATCAGCGAGGGGATTTCCCCGAAAATCCCACCGGTCGTCACAATCAAGTCTTCCTTGAACGTCGCGACCAAGTCCTTGTCGATGCGCGGCACGTAGTAAAAACCGTCGGTGTAGGCCTTGGAACTGAGCTTCGTGAGCTTGTGGTAGCCGTTCTTGTTTTTGGCCAAAAACACGGTCGGATACCCGTCATCTTTGGTGGAGCGATCCTTGTGGTCGCGGCAAACATTGAGCTCGGCCCCGACGATGGCTTTGATGCCCGCCTTGTTCGCCGCTCGGACAAACTGAAATGCGCCCATCATGTTGCCATGGTCCGAAATCGCCAATGCGTTCATCCCGTGATCTGCGGCCGCCTCAACCAACTCCCCCACGTTACTCACCGCTTGCAAAATGCTGAATTGGCTGTGGGTGTGCAGGTGGATAAATGGGATGTCTTCGGAAAGCGCTTGCGTCTTTGATGGCGTTGCAGGCACCTCGGTATCGGGCGCTGCAACTTTCGGGGTCACTGGCGCGTTGAAATTCGCAGCCTCCAGCTCGGGCGCCTCATAAACGATGGCGTCAGGATCCTCGATTTCGGGGCGTTGAATGACGCGCAGTCGACAGAGTTCAAAAAAGCAGCGAGCCGTGGCATCGACGTCATACGCTGCATCGTGCGCCTCGTCGAATCCTTTGTTGAAGAGTTTCAGATGGAGTTCGGTGAGCGTGGGCCACTTGAATTGACCGCCACGCCCTCCGGGAATGGCACAAAAATCGGTCGCTTCGTTTTTGGAGTCGATGACCGGTTTTTCCGTCAGCTTTTCGACCGGCTGAGCCAATCGATGGTACTCGGCGCCAACGATGTTGACATCGAATTCGATGTTGTGGCCCATGACGTATTTCGCTTGGGCCAGGTCCTTGTCGAATTCGGCCAACACCTCAGACAAGGGCAGCCCGTCAGCCGCCGCACGTTCGGTGGTGATGCCGTGGATTTTGGCCGAAGTGTAAGGGATGGTGAAACCGTCGGGCTTTACGATTCGGTTTCCGCGAGAAATCAACTTTCCCGAAGCGTCGTGCAGTTGCCAAGCGAGTTGCACCAAACGAGGCCAATTCTCGCTGTCTGTTAACGGCGCATTCCAATCACGTGGCAGTCCCGTCGTCTCCGTATCGTAAATCAAAAACATCCCTCGAAACTACTGCAGGAACTCAAATTTGGCCCCATTTCGCGGCCTCCTTTTATTCACCTTTTATCCTCACTCCTTCTTCACTCAATGTCCCCCTCAAACGGGCGAATCACGAGCTCTTCCATCACCGCCTCAGGAGGCAATTTCCACGCCTGCCAAACCGCATTTGCGATGTGCCGCGCGTCGAGCAAACGATCCTCGGGAAATTCAACGCCGTCCCAAGAGGCGCTCCAGGTAGGGCCGGGCATCACCGAAGTGACGCGGATGCCGAGCGGACGCAATTCGTGCCTCAACGCTTCGGTCAACACCCCTTGGGCGTGCTTGGAAATGCTGTACGAAGGCTTGCCCGTAAACAGTTTTCGCGAGGCGACAGAGGCCATGTGAATGAGGTGAGATCCGCGGGGCATTTTCACATGAAGCTGTCGAACCAACTCATGGTGGGACAACACATTAAGCTCCATCATATAACGCAAATTATTGGCCGGCTCATGCAGCAACGAACCCGGCAAATAAACGCCTGCATTGTTGATCAACACATCCAACGAATCGATGGCATCAAGGAGCAACTCTGCCAATGACATGACCGAAACAGGGTCACTGAGATCCGCTGGGTACGTGTACACTCGGCAGGCTTCTGAAGCCAAGTCTTGTTTCAGCGCCTCCAAATCACGCGCATTCCGCGCCACAAGGTGCATTTCCCCAGCCGCCGGGGCAAAGCGTTCCACCAAGGCACGGCCGATCCCTTTCGTCGCGCCTGTGATCAATACCGTCGGGTGTTCCGTCATGATTTCAAATTTTGTTCCAGCCCAAAGAATCGCTTGCGGTGCGGAAGGGTATCCGGCCAAACATCAGGCGCTTCCACCCGAATTTCGTCTGCCGGATCAAATGCTGGGCGATTGACACACAAAATCGTGCGCTCTTCCGCGGATGGGTTTTGGTACTCATGAACGAATTCCAATGGCCAAAAGTGCGCCAATCCCCCATCCACAGGCTCCCGCTGAAGCAACAACCCCCGGGACATCACGAGTTCGGCCTCCCCCATTTTGCGGTGAATGTGCGCCGGAATGCTGCCTCCAGCTGGGATGTGCAGCAAGTACACGCCGCAGTCCTGGTTCTCGTGCACGATGTCCACCTTGCCAAAATCATTCCGCTCCAAGCCGTAGTGCATTTCATGGGCATAGCGCAATACAGTGACTTCCGGAACCGATTTCCCCCCAAGTGCGTTGGGTTTGCGGATGCTGATCTCCACGGCTTCCGGCTGAATCGACGGGCGATCCGGCGGTGGCACCATCAAAACCGTCGCGGCCAGAGCTTCCACTGCCGTTTCCAGCAATTGAAAATGAGCCGCCTCCAATACGAACGCCACATCCCCACAGACGTAGCTGTAATCGACACTTTCCGCAAGCGACGCCCCGAAATTTCCCGGCTTGCGCGGAAAGTATAGCGTGATTTGGACAATCAACGGTTGCGGCGTGATGCGCTCGTGCGGATGGATTCCGACCAAGCAAGTCACGCGCAAATCGCGCAATGCGATGATGTCGTGGGTGGTGGTGTTCATGGTTGAGTGGATCCGATGAGCAAGTCGTACAAATTTGTTTTCTCACGGGGCTGGGCATCAAAACCCAACGCCGCTTCATACCGCTCGAGAATTTCGAGCCCGGCCGATTCCGTGGCGGCGTATTTGGCCTCGAATTCCACGCAACAAACGCAGCGCTCTCCCCTGCGCGCCTCGTAGTAAACGATTTCGCAGTCCGGGAAATCGAAAACGTGGATGTCCTTAACAATGGATTGGCCTTCGCCTGCTCCTACCGCGCGCATCCACGCGCGCACTTCGGCCTCTTGAGAAGGCACCGGCCCCAAATTCAAATTGATCTCGGTGCGAACCTCATTGTCTCCGCCGCGGCTTTTGATCGTCAATTGTTGGATTTCTGCATCGATGCGGTGGCGGTAAATATGCTTGGCGCCTTCGCCGGGCAGGTAATACGTGTCGGTCACCTGCAAGGCCTTTTCTCGCTCCGGATTGAGTTGGCGGCAGGCGTTAAGAAACGTGTCCAATGCAAAGCCATCGCCCACCAAGAATTTGTGTTCGATTTCAAGAAAAGCGGTATCGTGCTGCGACGGGCTCATGAACGGACAATGTAATGGAGAAAGGCCAAGTCGCCTTCCTGCCGCATCGACTTCAATTCGAAATGAACCGGTGCGTCGAGTTCCGGCGCCACCACAGGCACCCCGGTCCCACGTCCCACCACCACCGGACACACCGTCAAGATCATTTCATCAACGCATCCCGCGTCGTAGAATGCACGGTTGATCACGCCGCCGCCGAAGAGCAGCACGCGTTCAAATCCCGCCGCACGGCATTCACGCAGGACAGCCTCGGGCATCGACTCATTTCCATAAACCAACGTTTTTGAAGCTGGACCTCGCCGGTCTTCTGAAACCGGCTCTTTCGAAACCAACCATTTCGGCGTGTTCGGAAAATTCCAAATCGCAGCGTCCGCCTCGAAACCGCGATTCGAGCACAAAACCCACGTCGGGTACACGCCATCTTCTCGCTGTACCTCCATCACGCCGCCGCTCACATTCACCGAATGCCCGCCCACAATCACCGCGTCACATGAACGCAGCAGCGCGCGCAAGTGATTGTGGTCGGCCTCGTTGGTAAAACCGTAGCGTTTTCGCTCCGCATCCGATTCGTTCGGGTGGGAGGCAATCCGACCATCGATGCTGGCGCCCATGACGTTGATTACTCGCATACACGAAGATTACAATAACCGAATGAAAAAGTTGAGTCCTTCGGCAATTCTCTGATGTGCCGGCCAATTCTGCAAAGACCATGAAGCTCCTTAACGGGCTCGCTTGCCTGGCAAAACTCAGCACCAGTCGAATAAATTGTATACTTGTTCCAAACCATTCCAAATGAATCGCTTATTTCTCCTCCTTTTTGGGACTTTGACGATCGTTGCGCAAGCACAAAATCCACTTGAACAACTTTCAAACGGAGAAATCGATAAGCTCCTCACGAATCGAATTTTGACATTCGGATGTTCGGATG
>JBMSHA010000119.1:0-6256 GCA_049416245.1 Flavobacteriales bacterium
GAGTGCTGAACTCTTGGAAAAAGAGAGTGTGGCTGTTTGCCCCATGAGCCTAATCAGAGATGACCCCAAAGCACACAGCCGTATCCGCCTTGCGGTGGCCAATATTTCTGCATCCGAACTGCAGCGAGCGATTGACATTATGATTAGATTCGTTTAGTGATGAAAATTGAACAGAAATCCGGGTATTCTTTTGTCGAACTGTACGTAGGAATGGCCAAAATGGTCGCTTGGTGGCACGAGCGCGTTTTGGGTTTCGAAATTGCAGGAAAGCGAGAGCGCAAAGGCCTTCATGGAATGGAAGTTTCGTATTGGTTGCGCAACGGGAAAGCCAATTTAATCATCACCTCGGCGATGGATCCAGCTGCGCACGATGTGGTTTCGTTTGTGGATCGGCATGGGAATTCCATCAAGCGATTCGGATTGGTGGTTGAAAGCATCGAAAGCACGTGGAGTTTCTTGCAAGAAGAAAAAGCCATTTTTTCGGGACGCGGAATTGAGCATGAAACGTGCGAAGGGGAGTCCGCGCGATTCATACGCTGCAAACTTTTCGATGACAACGAAATCATGTTCGTTGAACGCGCTAGGATGGCAGGTCCACTGCCCGGTTTTGTTCCCATTCAGAACTCCGACTCTTCCGCAGATGGACTTGTAACCACTATTGATCATCTGGCTTCGGTCGTGTGTGTGAACGAATCCGATTTCTGGAAGGATTATTTGTGCAGAATTCTCACGCTGGAGCATGCCCAGACCATTGGCGAGGAATTTTTTCAATCGCTCAGCTCAGGGATGAAAATGCATGCCTTGCATTCTTCTGAAATCAACATCAACAAGGTGATTGTGGAGCCGTTGGTGGAAAAGCCCAAGTCATCCCAGGTGGACATTTTCCTTGAGCACAACTACGGTACGGGAATTCAACACGTCGCTTTCGAGGTAGATGACTTGATTCAGGTGGTGCGTGAGTACCGCGGCCGCGGGGTCAAATTCACCCCCATCCCTGATCGCTATTATCAAAATCTGGAGGAAGATTTCCCTGAGCTCCCGGTGGACAAGATGCGGGAAAATCAAATCCTCTGTGAAAAGGACGGAGATAAGCTGCTTCTTCAAGTTTTCACAGAGCCCATTGGCGATCGACCGACCCTATTCTATGAATTTATCCAAAGGGTCAATGATTACGATGGTTTCGGCGCTGGAAACGTGCGCCAACTCTTTAAATCCCTGGAAATTCAACTCGATGGAGAATCCTAGCATCACGGATTGCTCCGGATTAACAGGAACGCCTCAATCCATTTTCCAACCCCGTGACATTGCAGATCTTCAATTGTTTTTGCGGGAGCGACCGGGTTTGCCGCTGCGTGTTGGAGGCGGACTCACCGGTGTAAGCGGAGGAGCTGTCCCTAAATCCCATGAAACGTTCATTGACTTGAGCGCATTCACCACCATTTCATGGTATGATGAGCAGGCTGGGATCATCGTAGCTGAGGCTGGAGCCACCATGGCCTCACTGCAGGAAATTGCTGTTTCTTCAGGATGGCATTTTCCCGTCCTACCCGGTAGTCAAGACAAAGCCACGGTAGGCGGCATGATTGCCTGCAACGGAGGAGGACCGCTGTCCTTGAAATACGGTAAGATGAATCAGTGGGTGTTGGGATTGGAAATCATGCGCCCGAACGGGGAAACCCATCTTTTGGGTGGCTATTGCACCAAAGTGTCCGAAGGGTGTGATTGGAAATCCCTGGTGATCGGTTCGGAAGGGACCTTGGGCATTGTCGTTCGGGCAATTCTGAAGTGTGCCCCTCCCATGCCTTCGCTGCAGTACCTGCGATTTGCTAGCGACGATTTCTTTGAGCTGCTTGCGTTGATTCCCAAACTGGTACAACGCGATGCCTACCTCATCGAAATCGCAGATTCCAATGCCTTGAAATTTTCATCCAAGGCGAACGAATGCGTGCTATGGACAGCGCTTCCCGATGCTAGGTCTGGCGCGTTGCCTGCCGGTTTGCACGGCCAATCCATTCAATCGGAAGCGTTGAGCGAACGTTTTGACATTGGGTATGGGCTTCAAGGGTACAAGGCGTTTGTGGATTTGGACGTGTGCTTCCCAGTCAAACAAGCTCCGGTTGCGTTGCGTGAATTGAAAGGCTTTTTTGAAGCCAATGGATTTGAACATGTCATTTTTGGGCATGCCGGAGATGGCAATTACCACATTCACGTTTTCTTCAATGGCGACGAAGATAAATGGGAGGCCAAAACAGCAAAATTCGACGCCATCGTTCGCGTTCATAAGGGTCATTTATCCGGAGAGCATGGAATTGGACGCATCCACCGCACGCGGTTCAATCGGCCTCCAAATTCGATTGAAGCATCCGCATACCAAGCCCTCAAACAAATCCTCGATCCAAAAGGGCAATTGCCTGCATTGCCATAATGGAGCACTCCATCTTTTTGTCGGTTGTTCATATCCGTGATTTTCAATCATTCCAGTCCCCGATTGACGAAGATTACCTGAATGCCTTTTCCGATGAGCAACGTCGAAAAGAATCCGCTGCTGCTCGCTTGGAACTCAATCGGTTGGCACAACTCCATTGGAAGTCAGACCTTGCCCACATGGGATTTCATAAAAATCCCATGGGAAAACCGATGCTGGCCAATGGGCTCCATTGTTCGATCAGTCATGCTGATGGGTATGTATTCGTGGGAATGGGTACCGTTCCTTTCGGCATCGATATCGAGCGATTCAATCCAAATGAGCACCTTTTTTTGGAGCATGCCTTCTCAGCGGAAGCTTGGGAAAGCTTGCGCAATCATCCCTGGCAGGCCTATGTTGGATTCTCAGAAAAAGAAGCCATTGCCAAAAAAAATGGGACCGGTTTTTTAGTCGACCCGGCCTCAATTGAAAGCGCTCCGAGCGATTGGCTGGCCGCCTACCGCATGACAAGTCCCGAGGAAAAACAGTACGTTTTAACCGTTTGCGCCGATTCGAAAGCCTCCCTCAACATCGACTGCAAAGCCGGGATGGTGTTGGATGAGTTGACCGAAAATCCGTGGGATGGGTCACTTGAGATTGCAGCGCTGATCGAGGGGTACGCTTCTGGATCATTAACCGTGGCATCCGTCGTGAGTGAATGCCTGCATCGCATTGAGCGAGAAGATCCCCTTTACCGTTCCGTACTGCACATCAATCCGCGAGCGATGCAAGAGGCACAGCAACTCGATGCCGAATGGGCCTCTTCGGGAAAATTGCGGGGCGCGTTGCACGGCGTGCCTGTTTTGATCAAGGCCAACATCCAAACGAGCGATGCGATGCCCACCTCCTGCGGATCCGTTCTTTTGGAAAACCACTTTGCCCTTGAAGACGCTGAAATCGTTCGCAATCTCAAGGAACTCGGTGCAGTGATTCTCGGGAAAACCAACTTATCCGAATTCTGCAATTACGTCTCCAACGAGTCCGCTTCTGGATTCAGCTCCTTGGGGGGGGCTACGCGTTCCATTTGGGGTCCAGATTACCCAGTAGGCGGATCAAGTTCGGGCTCAGCCGTTGCAGCCGCCGCACATTTTTGCAGCTTCGCCATAGGCACGGAAACGGATGGCTCCGTTGTGTATCCAGCGGCTCACAATGGCGTATTTGCCTACAAGCCAGCTGGCTATGCCTCCCTCGCAGATGGTGTTGTAGGGATTTCGACCTACTTCGACCGCATCGGTTTATTTGCTGATTCGATCCAAAATCTCGATTTCGCTCGAAACCAGTTGTTTCCAAAACCGGATTTCGTCCGCTCGACGAGCATCTGGCTGGAGGCGACTTCATTCGATGAAGAAGAAGGGTCCGCTGAAATCATTGCGGCTTTGACTTCCCTGATTGTCCGGGCTGGCCTTTCGATCGCTCCATGCCGGCTTTCCGAGGCCATCGACCCCCATTTTTCTGCATTTGACATCATTTGCAAAACCGAATTTAAACGGGATACATTGCCCAAACTGCCGATGTCAAGCGATGATTTTCTAGCGGCTTGCCGCAATGCATTGCTGCACCAATACCATCCAGATATAGAGGAAATGGAACGGTCCATTGCTTCTAATCATGCAGAAGATGGCAGCTACCAAGCCGCTGTTTCCCAACTTGAAAAGTTGCGCGAGGAATGGCATGAGCGATTTGAGGATGCCGATTCCCCGGTTGTTGTAGCCCTTACCACGGGACCTTCAGAAATCGCTTCCATTGCGACGCTCTTGGGATTGTCACACGTGGTCGTCCCCTGGGATAACGACCGCAAATGCTACCCGCCACTGGGTATATCATTGATGGCCAACGAGGGAAAGGCGGGCGACCTGATTCATGTCGCGCGCTTGATTTTTGGCAGGCTTTAACCCGTTTGATTCCCGGGCGATTGTGTTTTATTTTTCTACAATCCAATGAGCCCTGCACAACGCATTCAAATTCACCCTGCTCGATTGACTGAGAACATTCGGTTTTTGGATGAGTTTTTGCGCGAAAGAAGCATGACGTGGACTTTTGTAATCAAAGCGTTTGAAGGCCTCCCTGCTGAAATATTTGATTGCCTTCGAGACGTGCCGTGCGCAAGCGTAGCCAGTGCACAAATCGATGTTTTACGGGACTACAAACGACTTCATCCGCAGGTGGAGACGTGGTGGTTGAATTATGAAGGCGTGGCCTGTGATCAAGATTGGATTGACATCAATCTAACCCACGCCCCGAAATCGAAGCGCGATTGCTACATGGTGCTTTTGGATCCCCTGCGGGAGGGTTGTGAAGGCGAATTTGTGCAAGATGCCATCGATCGCGGAACATGCCATTGCGTGGGGGCGTACCTCGACTGCGCCGCCATGCCCGATGCGTCATTTTTATCGCAGTGGAGGCAGTTTGGATTTGATTCCAGCATCACACAAAGCCTCGGAACATCCGTTTCATTCGGCGAAATCAACCGCTTGCAGGAGGCTGGAGTGAATCACTACCGAATAGGGGAGTTGGCCATCACTGGCTTGGACCTGATTACGAGACAACCGATCCCGGGATTGCGGCAGGACGTTGTTACACCCGTTGCAGCCCAATCTGCATTATTCCATTGATAACCTCATGAAAATCATTGAAAATTTTATCGGCCCAGAGTTCATCCAACAGATCCTCAAGGAAAATGAGGATCTGATGTACGACAACGTTTGGCGTTCCAATTTGGGTTGGCAAGAAGAAATCGTTGCGCCCAGCGGGGTGGTCTTGATCCGAAGCCTTGCGCCCGATCAAATCGAAACATTGACCGCTGCGATGCGCAAACACGGGTTGGTTCAACCCCATCAAACCATTGAAATTGATGCCCAAGCCTATGTCTGGCATCGACTGAGTTACATCCCATGGCACAGCGATAAAGACAGCGACGATGAAGTTCGTTTTGCCGCATCGCTCTACCTGAACAAGGAGTGGAATGATGATTGGGGTGGCCTTTTTCTCTACAAAAAGGAAGGAGAAATCAGAGCTGAAGCCCCTGAGTATGATAAGCTGGTCTTCAACGATAACAATTTCCCACACGCGACTTCCATGCTTTCTGTGGATGCTCCATACCGCCACTCGGTTCTACTATTTTGGAAGATCAAATCATGAGCGAGCACATTGTCATCAAAGGATTGGAACTCGAGGAAGACGCATTTGGCAATAACATTCATGATTGCTACCAATCGGGCAATCACTACGGCGGGTATGAGATTGAGGAACGAGACGATGGCCGATTCACCATGTACGGTGATAGCAATGCGTATTTTGAACCGCTTGAGGAGTGGTCTCAGACGCAGCAAATCTTGGCCCCTCAGATTCAAGGAAAAGTGCTGGACGTCGGTTGCGGGGGAGGAAAGCATGCGCTCTTTTTCCAAAAAAACGGATGCGAAGTCTATGCCATGGATAACTCCCCGTTAGCCATCGAAACCTGCAAATCACTGGGTCTTCAGCACACGATTATCTGCGATGTAGGGCACTTCCAGGAGTTGCGGAAAGATTTGGTCTTTGATCAGGTTGTTTTCTGGGGGAACAACCTGGGCCTGATGCAAAACGATCGGTTTTTTGCGCATTTCATGCACCTGCTGGAAGCGCATACCCATGCCGATTCGACACTCTTCATCGAATCGATGAGTCCCTACGGCGAAGGGTTTCTTGATGAAGACACTCGTGCTTACGTCGCCCAAAATCTGCGGCAGGGTCGCATGGGTGGACAGATGCGCGTCAAGGTGCGGTATAAAAAATTCGCCACCCCATGGAGCGATT
>JBMSHA010000120.1:0-6179 GCA_049416245.1 Flavobacteriales bacterium
GCCTATGCCGCTGAACTGGGCTCCGATTGCCCTTTTTTTTGGAACCCTCAACCCAGTTTGGTCACCGGCCGAGGAGAGCACATTCATTCGCTGGATGCGGCAATCCTCACCAACCAACCCGCGTTCATCACGATTTTACACCCCGGTATCCACGTCACAACCGGGGAGGCATTTACGAACATCACACCACGCCCCGCCGGCATCGATTGGCAAGAGGTCCCTGCCCTCCCCATTGCTCGGTGGAGTTCGGTCATGCGCAATGATTTTGAGGCGAGTGTGGCAAAACAACACCGCGCGATTCACGAAGTGCTCGAACACTTGCGAAAGCAAGGAGCGCGGTATCACCAAATGTCAGGAACGGGCAGCGCGTGTTTTGGCATTTTCGAAGATGAAGAACGCGCTTGGAGCGCCTACCAAACTGCCGAAAAACACGGTTGGATGCGGCACTGCAGTCGGCTTTGGTGAAGGATCGTTTCGCTTATTTCGGCGCCTTCCAGCAAATCCACCCACCAAGGCCAGCGAAAAGGATGTTGGGCAGCCATGCCGCGAGGCGCAGCCAATTGTCCACGGAAATCCAAGCGTCCGGAGGCAACACCACCGAAGCTGCGTAGACGGTGATGATCTTCGATGCGAAAACGAATAAAAAGCCGGTCACCACAGCCAAAAACAGGTGATACCCCATGCCGCCACGCAACTTACGCGCAGCAATTCCAACCCCAATCAACATCAGCACGTAAATCGAAAATGGATTGGCCGTGCGTCCGAAACGCTCCAATTTGACGGAAGCCACCGGGGCGCCTCGCTCCGTTTCGCGATCGATGTGCCGATCGAGTTCCGGCGTGGTGAGGGTGGAAGTCATCACTGCACGTTGACCGAAGTCGCTGATTCGCATGTCAAGCGCTGTATCCAAGCGGGTGAGGTAGCGCAGCTTTTCCGTCCCGTCGGGGGCGATGTCGCGGACACGAGCGTTGACGAGCCGCCAAACACTGTCCTCCTCCAACCAAGTCGCTTTGGCGGCCAGGATGCGCTGCTCGAGTTGATTCGCGTCACTCCATCGCTCCAATTGAAATCGGTACCCCGTATTGCGATCAACGGTAATCGAACGGAAATAGGCAATCACCCCCGGCGATATTTCGCGGTACATGTGCTGATCGCTGATGTGAAAGTTGACGTGCACGTGCTGAATTTCAAAATCCACCTTTCGCTCATTCGCCCGCGGCAAGATGAAATGTGAAATAAGCAACGACAATCCCACAAGCACCGAAGCAGCCAGGAAGTAAGGTCGCATCAACCGGCTGAAACTCATACCCGAGCTCAGCATAGCGACGATTTCTGTTTGCTGCGCAAGCCGGCTGGTAAACCAAATGATGGTCAAAAAAACGATGAAGCCGCTGAGCAAATTCCCAAAGTGAAAACAGAAACTGAGGTAGTAGAGAATCGTTCCCGACAGCGGCGCCTGATTTGCCAACAGCCGGCCCACATTTTCCATCAAATCAAAAACCACCGCAATCACGCAAAACACCACCACCATAAAAAAGAAGGTGGTGAGGAATTTTTTTGCGATGTAGCGATCGATGCGCTTGATGGAAAATCGGCCCATGCCGTCAGAGTCGTTGGTTCAATTGGGGGATGACCTGCGCCTTCCAAGCGGCGAAATCGCCCGCGAGGATGTGTTGGCGTGCTTGCCGCGCGAGTTCGAGGTAAAAGGCCAAATTGTGCACGCTGCAAATGTACAGGGCAAGGTATTCATTGGCCTTCAACAGATGCCGTACGTAAGCCCGGGAATAAAATTGATCTACCGGTGAAGTTCCTGCAGGATCGAGGGGCGTGTGATCATTGGCCCATTTTTCGTTTTTCATATTCAACGTCCCGTTCCACGTGAACAGCAGCCCGTGGCGGGCATTGCGGGTGGGCATGACACAATCGAACATATCCACTCCCAACGCCATATTCTCCAAAAGATTTTCCGGAGTCCCAACCCCCATCAGGTAGCGCGGCTTGTCTTTCGGCAAAATGTTGCAAACCAATTCCGTCATGGCGTACATGTCTTCATGCGGTTCACCGACACTCAACCCTCCGATTGCATTGCCTTGCGCGCCCCGTTCCGCAATGGCATGCGCCGAAGCTTCCCGCAAATCTTTGAAGGTCGATCCTTGAACGATGGGAAAGAGCGACTGATCGTATCCGTACAATGCCGGCGATGTCTTCAAGTGTTCGATGCAGCGATCCAACCAGCGATGCGTTCGCTCCATGGATTCGCGCGCGTAGCCGTAATCGCTTGGATACGGAGGGCATTCGTCGAAGGCCATGATGATGTCCGCACCGATGCTGCGCTGAATGTCCATCGATGCTTCCGGACTGAACAGGTGCTTGCTTCCGTCGATGTGGCTACTGAAGGTGACCCCCTCTTCTGTAATCTTGCGTCGATCGGACAGGCTAAAGACTTGGTAACCGCCGCTGTCTGTCAAAATGGGCCGGTCCCAATGCATGAACCGATGCAGGCCGCCCGCTTTTTCGAGAACTTCCGTTCCCGGTCGCAAATACAAGTGATACGTATTGCCCAAGATGATTTGCGCACGAATGTCCTCCTCCAAATCACGCTGCGGCACCGCCTTGACCGTACCTGCTGTACCGACTGGCATGAAAATAGGCGTCTCGATGCTACCGTGATCCGTTGTAATTCGCCCAGCACGGGCCTGGGAACCCGCGTCTTGGCCTTCTATCTCAAAGTTCAACGCTGCCATGGAGGAATGTAATTCGTGCAAATGTAACTTCGGAGCATGGTTGGAACGTTGTTCAATACGGTTACCGTCGCCGCGGGGGCGGGATTGGGTCTGGCACTGGGAGGCCGGTTGAGCGAATCTTTGCGCCAAGTTGTGTTCCAATGCCTCGGGTTGTTTACCCTGAGCCTCGGCATCCGCATGACCCTGGACGCTCAAACGGTATTTGCCATCTTTCTCGCCCTGATTGCCGGGGCCGTCTTAGGCAACGCCTTCCAGCTCGACCGACGAATCCAAGCCCTGGCCGGAAGCCAAAACCCCGGTGAAGGGTCCGCCCTGGTTCAAGCCGTGGTCTTGTTTTGCGCTGGAGCCATGACCCTGATCGGATGCATGCAAGATGGACTTCAAGGTGATGCGACCGTCCTGTTCATCAAAGGGTCGATGGATTTCGTGAGCTCGGCTTTTCTCGCTGCAGCATTGGGCAGAGGCGTCTTGTGGGCGGCTCCTGCGGTGCTCATTTTACAAGGGTCGCTGACGTGGGGTTTTGCCACGTGGGGTTCTACTTGGTCTGACATCTTGATTGCAGATTTGACGGGGTTTGGAGGAATCCTGCTCCTTGCGTTGGGACTTGATCTTTTGAAAATCCAAACCTTTGCCTTGGTGAATTTCCTCCCTGGGTTTTTGCTCATCCCGGTTTTTCAGCCCGTTGCCCATTGGATTGAAAACGACCTGCCCACATTTTTTCTTTTTTGATGGGACCGCGTTATTCCATGAGGCAGCGTTTGAACTGGGCCGCAAGTGGCCTGGTCGTCCTGACGGCTTTGTGGTGGGTTTGGGGGGAGTTGGATCGGCGCATTGAAGGCCATTGGACGCGCCCTGGAGATTGGTGGGGACAACATGCAACTTTAAATCATTACGAATCAGATGTGAACGTCTACGCTGCCGAATATGGACTGCCTCCAGCCTATTTGCTCGCATTGATTCAATTGGAATCCGGGGGACGAAAACCAGCGGGCAAACGTTTCGAGTCCCATGTATTCGAACGACTCAAGGCCGTCAGAGATGGAAAGAGAGATGCTTACGAGCAGATTACAGCGATGGATTTAGTGGACGCCAGTGATGATGCCTTGCGAAATCTAGCCACCTCTTGGGGTCCGTTCCAATTGATGGGGTATAAATGCATTCAATTGGATGTGCAGCTTCGCGACATTCGGGGCAAGGATGCCATCGAGGCAGGTGCAAGGTGGATTGACCTTACCTACGGCGACGTTTTGAGGGCCGGACGATACAAGGATGCGTTTCACCTGCACAATACGGGCAAGCCGCTCCCTGAAAACGGCATTCCGACAACGTTTCATCCCGACTACATTGAACGGGGAATGCGGTACATGCGTAATTTCGGTCTCAATGCCAGCGAATAAGTACGCCCTCATACGCTACCGCACCATCGACCGCTGTTTGCGGAATGACGCGCGGCCTTTTCCTTCGAAGGAGGAATTGCGTATGGCGTGTGAAGAAGCACTGTACGGCAGCGATGGTGATCGCATCAGTACCTCCACCATTGAGAAAGATTTAAATGCAATGCGGTACGATGGAGCCCTCGGGTACCACGCGCCGATTGCCTATCACCGGGATGAGCGGGGGTATTATTATGAAGACGAAGACTTTTCCATTGACAACCTCCAACTCAATGACGAGGAATTGGAGTCCATCCGCTTCGCCGCCCGGACCTTGGTTCAGTACAAAAACGTCCCCGTCTTTTCCCAATTCGGACAGGCCATTGGAAAAATCGATGACCGGTTGCGCATGGCACCCAACTTGGAAACCGATGGAATCGACACCATGGTCCAGTTTGAATCCGCACCGGCAACCCGGGGTTCGGAGCATCTCATGCCACTCCTCCAAGCGATTCGAAATCGAGAGGTGGTGAAGATGCGCTATAGAAAGTTCAATTCCGACGGTCCTGTTGATTTATCAGTGCATCCCTGCCTGCTCAAAGAATACCGCAACCGCTGGTATGTCATCGCGTGGAACCCCGGACGTAACGGTTACCGAACATACGGTCTGGACCGCGTGGAAAACACGGAGCCAACCGGCGAGATTTTCAACGCGCGAAACGACTTTGACGCAGAACAATTTTTCCGGCACAGTTTCGGCATTTCCAACATGACCGAAGAACCTCAAGACGTTTGTGTTCGCTGCAATCACAGGGAATACGAGTACCTTCTCGCTCAACCCGTCCATGCGAGCCAACGCCTCGAACGCACCGAGTCGGGCGATTACCTATTGCGTTTGCATGTGCTAGTAACCTATGAGTTGGTTCAATTTCTTTTGGGACTGGGAGCAGCGGTCGAAGTGTTGGAACCGCAATCGCTTCGGGATCAACTGACTTCCGCTTTGCAAGCCAGCCTCGCACAGTACAAATTCATTAAATAGCACTTTTTTTCGCCAACCCATTGGCAACGTAAATTCTTTACGGACTGGCTCACGTGGTTTGTTTGGTCAAATCATTCAAACCGAGCAATTATGTCCATTCCATTGAACCCTCAGGCTTTTCAAAACACCTCGAGCATCCAAAACTTGGCTGCAGCACAAGTTTGGATCGATCGCTTTCCTCGCCCCAGTCAATTCAATCAACACGCTTGGCAAACCACCAAGCGACTCGCCCTGCTCGTGTGGAAGTGCCATTTGCAGCAGCAACCGTTCCGGCGCACCCTTAATTTCCTGCATCCTCACTTTTATGAAATGATCAAGACTCCCGAAGGCGTCAGTTTACTGAATGAGAACCGGCTGCGCCGGTTTGACACGATTGAAGCCTGATAAACAGTTCTTTCAAGTTTTAAAACTCGCCACTTTTCGTGAATAACATCACCAGAAACGACTCGTGAAGTAGACGTGATTGCCGTATTTTTGGCCATCCTAGATGTTAATTTGTCGACAAAACGAGCGTCTTAGTCGACACTTTAGCTAAATTAGCGGACCAATGACGCCACTCCAACAGACCCATCGCCTCTTCAGGGACTTGCAAGACACCTTGCATGCGCGATCAGCGGAAGGAGACGGGGGGGTGTTGCTCAGCTTCGCAGGTTCGCTAACGACCGAGATCCATGATGCGCTCATGATGATGGCGGAAAATGCACTGAACAGATCCGGTGCAAAAAGAAAATTGGTCCATCGCATTTCGAGTACGTTGGTTGAGTGCTTGCAGAACGTGAGCCGCCATGGATGGGTGGATGACACAGGACAAATTCACATCATTGAAGGCGGTTCACCATTCGGTACAATCATCCGAACATACAGTTCAATTTCCGACCGCAGTGCTGAAGGACTTGCGCCCTCAATTGCTGGTAGTGGAGTGGAACCCAATCTCAAGGTTCGCTTGCCTCATCCCGACAGTATTCCCGGTAATCTGCTTGTGCGTGCAGGGTTTGACCGATTGCAGGGTTATCAAAACGAAAC
>JBMSHA010000121.1:0-6082 GCA_049416245.1 Flavobacteriales bacterium
TAGTTCAACAAGCGCATACACTTTTTTTACGTACGCTCCTCGTCGTTGGAGGGTGCCTTGCCTTGGTGTTGGTTTCCCATGCGCAGCGGCAGTTTGACCAGTCAAAGGAAATTGGCCTCGCCTGGGGAACTTCGTATTACCTCGGCGATATCAACCCCGGTAAGCATTTGGGAGGACGATTGTCCGCTGGTTACGGCGCGTATTACCGGCACAATTTTTCCCGACGGTTATCCCTTCGGATCAATTATTTCCAGGGACAAGTCGAGGCTTGGGATGCCGACAGTCCGAACCCTTGGCAACAAAACAGAAACCTCCACTTCCGAAACGACATCAGCGAGATGAGTGTCCTGGCGGAGATCAATTACCTCGATCATCAATTGGGAAATCCCGGCGATCGATTCACGGCATTCCTTTTCGCGGGATTGGGCGTTTTCAATCATATGCCTGAGGCCGAATTCAATGGACAATGGACGCCTTTGCAGCCGCTGGGGACAGAGGGCCAAGGCACCACATGGGCGGAAGCTTACGGCGTGGAATCTTATGGAACCTCAGGAATCTCGATGCCCATTGGATTTGGTTTCAAGTCTAATTTAGGTCCATTTACGACGTTTTGTTTCGATTGGGGCGTGCGCAAAACATGGACTGATTATTTGGATGATGTCAGCGGAATTTATGCGGATCGCGGGGTGCTTTTGCAGGAGAAAGGTCCCACAACCGCGTCCCTTGCAGATCGAAGTGAAGTCACGGAAGGAGGGGTGCTGAATCAAGGGGGAATGCAACGCGGAGATCCGTCTCGTGCTGATTTTTTTGGTTTTGTTAGTGCGTCTTTGAGTTTTCGCATCAGTAAAAAGCCGACCACATGCTGGTCAGAAATATGATGGGTTTGACAGAAAATCATAAGGACCGATGTGAGGCGTGGGGATTGGATGCAGACCGCATCCCGAAACACGTAGCCATCATCATGGATGGCAATGGACGATGGGCGAAAGAACGAGGTGAATCGCGTGTGTTCGGTCACATGAACGGCATCGATTCGGTTCGATCGTCTGTGGAGGCTGCGCTCGAGTTGGGGGTTGAATGCCTGACGCTGTACGCATTCAGTACGGAAAACTGGAGCCGACCGGTGGAAGAGGTCAATGCCCTTATGGATTTGTTGGTGGAAACTTTGGTAACAGAGGTAACCGAATTGGCAGATAAGGGCGTTCGTTTGCGCACCATTGGAGATATCGGAGCCTTACCTGAGTCTTGCCAATTGCACCTTCGCAAGGCAGAGGAGAGCACGGCTCATCAAAGTCGATTGAACTTGATTTTGGCGCTCAGCTACAGTTCCAAATGGGAAATGGTGGAAGCGGTGAAATCCATTATTAAGGAAGGCCGGTCAGCGGATGAAATTACGACGGATGTCATATCGAGTCATTTGACCACTCGAGAATTTCCGGATCCGGAATTGATGATTCGCACCAGCGGCGAGCACCGGATTTCCAATTTCTTACTCTGGCAAATGGCGTACACGGAATTTCATTTTACGCCGGTGCTTTGGCCTGATTTTGGAAAAGAAGCATTCATTGGAGCCATTCGCGATTTTCAGAATCGGGAACGTCGCTTTGGAGGGCTGTTGGACACCAATCACAACGTGGAAGCAAAATGAAACAAGCAAGGGGAATGCGCAAGGGCGTTTGGAAAGTGACGTTGGCTTCGTTGCTGTTGGTGCTCACGGCGTGGATGCCGCTTGCAGCCCAGGTCAATTCCGCAGCGGATTATGACAAAAAGTACACCTTGGCCGGGTTGACCGTACTCGGCGCGGAATACACCGATGCGCAAGCGGTGAAACTCTTTAGCGCTTTGCAAATCGGTCAAGAGTTGACGATTCCGGGGGAGGAAATTACACGGGCCATCCGCAATCTCTGGGACCAAAATCTTTTCGCTGACATCAGCATCGATTTGGCAGAAGTTCGGGATAATCAAGTGTATTTGGTCATTCAAGTGGAGGAATTGCCACGCCTGACGCGGTATACGTTTGAGGGGGTGGGTCGGTCCGAGCAAGAAACGCTGAAAGGGAAAATCGAGTTGCTCACCGGACGGGTGGTCAACAAAAATGTCATGGTGACTGCTAGAAAGCGTTTGCGAGATTATTACCACGACAAAGGGTATTGGGATGCCGAAATTGCGATCGTTCAAACACCCGATACCTCTTTCGAGAACGGAGCGAAACTGAATATTTCCATCGACAAGGGCGAAAAGATCAAAGTCGGTGAAATTGCCATCAATGGCGCCACCGCGATCGAAACGCAAAAGGTGTTGCGCGCTATGAAGGATTTGAAAGAGAAGCGATGGTATCGCATCTTCAAGTCGAGCAAATTCGTAGAAACCAATGTAGATCAGGCACGAGATGAGATCATAGCCCTCTATAACAAAGAGGGCTATCGCAATGCGCGGATCTTGAGCGATTCCATTTATCGGTTGCCAGAGGGATTGGTCGGGGTGAAGTTTGACATCAGCGAAGGGAACCAATTCCACTTTGGTGAAATTTCATTCACCGGAAACTCCAAGTACCGCAGCACCCAATTGGACTCCATTCTCGGCATCAAGCGCGGAGAAATCTACAACCTCGAGCGGTTGGAAACCCGGGTCTACATGGATCCCAAGGGCATGGACCTGAGTTCGCTTTATCAAGATGACGGGTACCTGACCTTCCAAGCGGTACCGATTGAGACGCGCATTGCAAACGACACGATAGATATCGAAGTGCGGATGATGGAGGGCAAACAATTCCGCATTGGGAAAATCCTCGTGCAAGGGAATACGAAGACAAACGATCATGTGATTTACCGGGAAATCCGGACCCGTCCTGGGGATTTGTTCAGCCGCACGGACATCATTCGGACCCAACGGGAATTGGCACAGCTCAATTACTTCAACCAAGAAGCCTTTGGCATCAACCCCATCCAACACCCAGAGGACGGCACCGTCGACATCGAATACACGGTAGAGGAAAAGCCATCGGACCAAATAGAATTATCCGGTGGTTGGGGTGGAGGACGGGTCGTGGGCACGCTCGGGGTAAGCTTCACGAATTTCAGCGCCAAAAACATGTTCAAAAAAGGCGCGTGGAAGCCCATTCCCACTGGTGACGGCCAGCGCCTTTCCATCCGAGCACAATCCAACGGTTTGTTCTTCCAGAGCTACAACCTGAGTTTCGTGGAGCCCTGGCTTGGTGGCAAAAAACCCAATGCCCTGAGTTTTTCGGCATGGCGTTCCATCCAGTCCAACGGTCAGCCCAAGCGCAATGCGGAGGGTGAAATCAATGACTTGAGGCAGGCGTTGACCATCACGGGTGTCCAAGTGGGGTTTGGGCAGCGATGGAAGAAGCCGGATGACTGGTTCACCATGAATCTTGCACTGAGCTACCAGCACTTCGACCTCAACAACTATGGGGTATTCTTTAGCTTTTCCGATGGGGTGGCCAATAACCTGGCAGCCAACTTTGTTCTGGCGAGAAATTCCGTATCCGATCCGATCTACCCGGTTTGGGGATCCAACATTTCGTTGTCAGTCAAGGCGACTCCGCCATACAGCAAATTCCGCCCAGACGATACGGATTATGCGAGCATGACGGATCAAGAACGATTCCGTTGGGTGGAGTACCACAAGTGGAAGGTGAAAGCGGAATGGTACACACCCCTCACGCAATCAGCGGGCGAAAATCCGCGCACCCTCGTACTTCGCACGCATGCGGGTGTAGGGCTCATCGGGCAGTACAACCGCGCCGTGGGATTGTCCCCTTTCGAGCGCTTTTACTTGGGCGGAGTTTTCTTGAGCGGTTTTGTACTCGATGGGCGGGAGATCATCAACCTGCGTGGTTTTGATGATTTGTCTTTGACGATGCCCAACCAAAACACGGGGGCTCCCGTCATCGCCAAATACGGAGCAGAGCTTCGTTACCCGCTTTCCACCAACCCAAGCGCCACCATCTACATGCTCGGGTTTTTGGATGCCGGGAAGACGTGGGCCGATGCACGGCAATTCAATCCATTCGAAGTCTACCGTTCGGCAGGAGTGGGGATGCGTATCTTCCTCCCCATGTTTGGTTTGCTTGGATTGGATTACGGTTGGAGATTGGATGACATTCCCATGCAGCCGAACATGTCTCGGGGCCAGTTTCATTTCAGTATTGGCATGAATACGGGTGACTTGTAAGAATTTAGAACGATTGAACAGATGAATATGAAAGCCTTTTCAGCAGTTTTTGTGACGGCGAGTCTGCTATTCGGTACGAATGCGATGGCTCAAAAATTCGCTTACGTTGATACGGATTATGTTTTGTTGCATTTGCCAGAATATTCCGCAGCACAAGGAGAATTGAACCAATTGGCGGTCGATTGGCAGGTTGAAATAGAAATGAAATTGGAAGCGGTCGAGCGATTGGAATTGGCCTACCGAGCGGAGCGGGTGTTGCTCACTTCAGAGATGCGCGCGAAACGGGAAGAAGAAATTGCCACCAAGCGGCTGGAAGCCCGCGAATTGCAAAAAGAAAAATTTGGCGTCGAGGGTGAGCTCTTTCAGAAGCGTCAAGAGTTAATTCAACCCATTCAAGACCAAGTCTTTGAGGAGCTCAAAGACATCGCGAGCGGAAGCGGGTACATGGTTGTTTTCGATAAGAGCAACCAAAGCAACATGTTGTATTCCAATCCGAAATATGACATATCCGATCGCTTGATCAAAGCGTTGGGATTCGTCCCTGGCGAAACGGTTGAGCCGGAAACGAAGGAGGGCGAAGAGGGCAAATCCATCCAAGATCGCGCGAAAGACGCCATGAATAAGGGCAAGGATGCAGCCACTGACCGTATCCAAGGAGCAGCTGCCGGAGTACGCGGCGGAAACACTGTGAACAGCCGCTCTAAAGATTGAGCCTGAGGCGCTATTTTTACCACCACATAGATCACAACTTAGCATCTTACCATGAAGCAAATTTTATTGGCCATCGCATTGATTGCCTCATCGGCCATCACCGGCTACGCACAAAAGTTCGGACACATCAATACCCAAGAGATTTTATTGGGTTTGCCCGAGCGTGAGCAAGCCCAAGCTTCGATTGAATCACGCGCTGCAGAATATGAAGCGGAAATGACGCGCATGCAGCAAGAACTTCAGACGAAATACGCTGAATACCAAAGCAAGAGTGCCACCTGGCCAGCTGCGATTCTCGAACAAAAGGAACGCGAATTGCAAGCCATCGACCAAGGGTTGCAAGAATTTGGGGCGACGGTCCAGAACGAGCTTGTTCAATTGGAACAGGAGCTTTTGATGCCGATGATTGAGCGTGTTCAAGATGCCATCAACGATGTGGGGGCGGAGAATGGATTCACGTACATTTTCGACACGAGCACTGGAGCCACGGTTTACACCGGTGGCGAAGACGTGGGCTCGTTGGTGCGCGCGAAGCTGGGCATGTAATCGGGCCTGCTGCTTCGACAAAAGCGCATGAAACCCATCGGGATTTTTGATTCGGGCATTGGAGGCTTGACTGTCGCAAGAGCGATTGCCGAGTCCTTGCCAGGAAATCCCATCGTTTACTTTGGCGATACGGCTCACCTGCCATACGGGGAAAAGAGCGCGGATCTCATTCGCAGGTACGCTTCAAGAATTACCGAGGAACTCTTGGTCATGGGTTGTGGGGCTATCGTCATTGCCTGCAACAGTGCGTCTACGAATGCATTGGAAGTCGTTCGTGAGGCAGCGGGTCCTGAAGTTCCGGTCATCGATGTGGTCTCGCCCGTTGTGCAGCAAGTTGCATCGACTTTCCAAAAGGGCCGAATTGGCATCATAGGGACGCGCGCGACCATTGCTTCCGGGTGGTATCAGCAGTTGCTCGAAGCCGAAGGATTCGAAGTTGTTGCGAAGGCGACTCCACTGTTGGCCTCTGCAATCGAAGAGGGGTTTCATGAGGGTCGCGTATCCTCCACTTTGGTCGAAGCCTATTTGGGGGGAACGGAATTTAGTGAAATCGATGCATTGATTTTGGGTTGCACGCATTACCCATTGATTGCCGAGCAAATCGCAGCTCAGTTGCCCGATGGAGTGA
>JBMSHA010000122.1:0-6061 GCA_049416245.1 Flavobacteriales bacterium
GAACATCATTTTCCAAAGCAACTATTACGGAGGCGGTTGGGATGGACGAATCAACAACGAACCTGTAGCAGACGGAACTTATTATTACATCCTGCGCCGGTCGGACGGGGAGAACTTTCACGGCCCCTTGACCATCACAAGGAAACGCAGATAAAGTGCTGAAAAAGCGCAAACAAAAAAGAGCCCCGGAAATCCGGGGCTCTTTTTTTCTTGAAGTGGGCGATGAGAGACTCGAACTCCCGACCCCCTCGGTGTAAACGAGGTGCTCTGAACCAACTGAGCTAATCGCCCGAATGGGGCGCAAAGATAAATCAAAATTCACAGTTTCGACGCACTACTTTTGACAAAATGATAAAAGTGGGCTGGCATCGGATTGTTTCATTTTTTGCTTGGCATGCTCAAGCCAAAAGCTGGCGCAACGTGCACAGCCCCTGGCTGTTCAACTTGTTGCTCGCGATGCGCAACCGCAAGCACAGCCAAGCTGATATTGAAAACGAGCGCAAACAGCTCCTAAATGATAACCGCACCATGCCCGTTGTCGATTTCGGCGCTGGAAGCACCGGAGATATCCGCACCGTCGCTGGAATTGCTCACCGCGCATTGAAACGGCCGAAACACGCGCAGGCATTGGCGGCATTGGCCCAGTACATCAGAGCGGAACACGTGTTGGAACTGGGTACTTCCCTCGGTGTGACGACCGCATATCTCAGCCGGTCAAGCGTCCGTGTGTGGACCCTCGAAGGCAATCCTCACATCGCCTCCGAAGCCCACGAACTATGGGAACGCCTGGAGTTGGAAAACATCACGTGCATTCAAGGCCCATTCGAAACGACCTACCCCATTGCGCTGCAACAAGGAAAATTGTTTGACTTGATTTTCATCGACGGCAACCACCGCGGGGATGCGCTTGCACAATACGTGAAAGAAGCGATGCCATTTTTGAGTGAAAAAGGCATCATCGTCTGTGATGACATTCACTGGTCTACAGACATGGAAGCTGCATGGCACGTGTTATGCGACGAACCTCATTGGACGTTGCGCGCAGATTTTCAGGAGTGGGGCTTGTTGACACAAAATCCGGACTTAAAGCGCGAATTTCAAGCCCTCCGATTCTGATAGGATGACTAGCTTTGCGGCATGCTAAACCTAGAGTCAGGCAAGGGAAAGCGGGCATGGCTTGCGGGAATGTTGGGGGCCTACATCTTGCTGCAATTCAGTTGGTGGGCCTGGTTGCTGATTCGGCAGCACCAGAAAATCGATGCGTTGGAGGGTTCGGGAATTTCGTCGCGAGCGACCTGGATGATCCTCGGAGAGGGAGCTGTTTTTCTGGGATTATTGACCTGGGGATTCATTGTCATCCTGCGTGGAATCAAGCGGGAAAGAGATCAAGCTCTGAAAGAACGTCACTTCATGCTTGCCGTGACGCATGAGCTGAAGACCCCCATCGCAGGCACGCAACTCGCCATTGACACCCTGAAAAAACACGATTGGGACGCGGAAACTCAGAGCGAACTGCTTCAAGATGCTACCGCAGGTCTTCGTCGGTTGGAGCAGCGCGTAGAGAACATCCTGCAGAACAACCGCATTGTCTCGGGCAAGGGTATGGTACTTGAGCCATTCGATGTAGAATCGACCATGAAAAAAGTCGTCGCACAGTTTCAAATTGGCGCATTTCGCGAAAGAAACATCGAAGTGAAGCAACCGAACGAAGTCATGGGCTTGGTCGAAGGCGACGTGGACGCCTTGGAATTGGCTTGGGGAAACTTGCTGGAAAATGCACTGAAATACAGCCCAGCGCACGAATCGCTCATCATTGAAATTTCTCACCATCAGAATCAACTCCGGTGTACCTTCGATGACGGAGGCCCGGGAATTCCGAAGAAGTACCGCGCCGTGGTCTTGAAAAAATTTGAGCGCCTGCAGGATACCGATTCGTCCGGCACCGGATTGGGACTCTACCTCGCCAATCAAATCATTCGCATGCACGGAGGCCAATTGACCATCGCATCGAGCAGCCGAGGAGGCTGCCTCATCACCACAGACATCCCTTTCAACTCATGAATTCTTCCCGTTGCGCACTGATTATCTTAGACGGCTGGGGCATTGGAGCCGCTGACGACACCAACGCAATAAGCGCTGCCCACACGCCTTTTATGGACCAGTTGCTAGCGAGTCACCCCACGGCTACGTTGCGAACCGATGGTGAGCATGTGGGATTGCCCGCTGGGCAGATGGGAAACAGTGAAGTCGGGCACATGAACATTGGTGCAGGGCGGATCGTCTATCAAGATTTGCTTCGGATCAATCGCGCCATTGATTCCGGTGAATTCGCAAAAGAAACAGTGCTGAATCAAGCGTTTGAGCAGGCCAAAAAAGAGGGCACACGATTGCATTTTATGGGATTGGTGTCGCAGGGCGGCGTGCACTCCCAACAAAGCCATTTGGATGCCCTGTGTCATGCAGCGGCGAGGGCGGGAATCGAAGACTTCGTCATTCATGCATTCACCGACGGGCGTGATACCTCTCCGCAAATGGCCGATACGTATATCGCTGAACTTGAAACTACACTCAATTCCACAGGCGGGCGTATCGCCAGCGTCCACGGTCGGTATTTTGCCATGGACCGGGACAATCGTTGGGAACGCATCTCCCAATCGTACGCTACGCTTGTCCATGGAAGTGGCGCACAATACCCATCAGCATCTGCAGGAATCCAAGCGCATTATGCAGAAAGCATCACGGATGAATTCATTCGTCCGTTTGTCGTTGGGGAACCTGTGAACATTGCACCCGGTGATGTGGTGATTTGCTTCAATTTCAGAACAGATCGTTGCCGCGAAATCACCTCTGCACTTACGCAAAAGGCCTATCCTGAGTATGATATGGCACCCATCGACTTGCATTACGTCACCATGACGAATTACGATGACACGTTCGAGCGGGTTCATGTGATTTACGACAAGCCCAACTTGGCAGCCACACTCGGTGAGGTCATCGCCTCAGCAGGAAAATCCCAAATCCGAATCGCGGAAACTGAAAAGTATCCGCACGTGACCTTCTTCTTCAGCGGGGGGCGCGAACTGCCCTTTGACGGCGAGCGACGGCTGATGGCACACAGCCCCAAAGTGCCGACCTACGATCTCCAACCGGAAATGTCCGCGCACGAAATTGTCGATTTGATTCTTCCTGAGATGGCCTCTGACGCAGAAGCCCCCGATTTCATTTGCTTGAACTTTGCCAATCCGGATATGGTCGGGCACACGGGTGTCTTTGATGCCATCGTAAAGGCTGTAGAGACCACAGACCAATGCCTGCAATCGGTCGTGGAAACCGGACTACAAAACGGATACCAATTCGTCATCATCGCGGATCACGGAAACGCGGATTATGCTCGGCATCCCGACGGCGCACCGCACACCGCGCACACGACCAACCCCGTACCGGTGGTGGTGGTCTCTCCAAAGGTTTCCGCTCTTCACAATGGAATTCTCGCCGACGTGGCGCCAACAGTACTGAAGTTGATGGGCATCGATCAACCTGACGCCATGACTGGTCATGCCCTTTTTGGCTAAGCAGCGAGGACCTCGGCCGCAATAAAAATGCTACCGAATACCAGCACCAAAGCAGAAGGTTTGGCTTCGGCACAGGCAGCGGCATACGCTTCCCGAACAGATGCAAATGATCCTCCGATCAACCCCGCTTGTTCAGCCATTTTGCCCAATGCGCGTGCCGGCAATGCGCGTGGAATGTTTGCGGCGCAGAAATAGTAGTGCGCCTCGACAGGCAGCAATTCAAACACTTCCGAAAGTTCCTTGTCCGAAACCGCACCAAAAACGATGTGCAGATCGGAAAAACCCAACGTTGAGAGGGCGCTCAGCGTTCCACCTAATCCGTCCAAGTTGTGTGCACATTCCACCAGTACTTTGGCCCCTGCAGGTGTCGGATTCAACCAATGCCAGCGACCCGCATGTCCATTTTTGGTGAGCTCATCCACTTTCGGGAGTTGAAGGCCCTTGCCAAACGGCAAAGCAGTCAGGACTTCCAATGCTTTATGTGCCGTGGCTCTGTTTTCCGGCCAATGCGGTCCATGCCCTTCCAAATCTGCGGTTTCGGACGGAGCGGCATAATGCGTTTCTGCGCCGAGGCGATTTGCCGTTTCTAAAACCACCGATTGCGCTTCCGGACGCATACGCCCCATTACGACCGGCACCCCCTCTTTGACAATTCCCGCCTTCTCCCTAGCGATGCTTCGGATGTCGTTTCCAAGGAATTGTTGGTGATCCATCCCCACATTCGTGATGACGGTCAGCAACGGATTTGGAAAAATATTGGTGCTGTCCAGCCTTCCACCCATGCCCGTTTCGAGCACTAATACATCCACTTCACACGACAAGAAATAACACAAGGCCATACCGAATGTCCATTCAAAAAATGAAGGCGCCTGTTCCAATTCTTCGGAAGCTTGACGATGTTTAGAAACGAAATCCGTTACCCAGGATTCTGATGGCATGCTTCCGTTCACGCGCATGCGTTCCCGGTAATCAACGAGGTGAGGGGATGTAAAAAGTCCTACACGTAGGTTTTGGACTTCGAGAGCATTGGCTATGGCCGTGCATACCGAACCCTTGCCGTTGGTGCCTGCAACGTGTATTACGTGGGGCAACCGTAAGTCCGGACGGCCCAGCATCTCCAATACCCGCCACGTCCCGTCCAAATCAGTTTTATAAGCCGCAGCCCCTTGCCTTTGGAACATGGGAAGCTGATTGAACAACCAATCGGTGGCTTCCGTGTAGGTCACTCCAATTCAAATCGAATGGTGACAAATCCCGTTCGAATGGGCCGAGCCAGATTTTCGGTCCACGTGGTGGTTTTCGCGGCGCGACAAGCCATTTCAATCAACTCTGAATCGGCCGTGCTCGACCCGGCACCGTCGTATGTAGCCGACGTTACTTTCCCGTATTTATCCACCACAATCTTGACACGAACCACCCCTTCTTTGTTCGGGATTTCCTCTTGGATCGGATAGCCTTTGATTTTACCTCCATCCAACGAAAAATCCCCATTATCCCCACTCACCACACCACGGCCATCGATGCGTCCGTCATCAGCCCCTTCGTTTCCAGCGCCCGACTCCGCAGCGCCCTCCGAGCCGCCGCCACCACTCTGTGCAAGTGCGTTGAACGCGTTCGAGAGGCGTGAATTCAGCTGGCGCTCCGGCTCAGGATCGGGTTCAGGAGTGGAGACCGGATCCGGATTGGAGGGCACCGAAACCTCAGATTCCACTTGGGTCACCACTTCCTCAACTGCAGGCGTTTCTACCGATTCGCTTTGGGCCGTTTCCGGCTGAACCACTTCCTCAACCGTTTCCGACGGAACCTCAGATTCCACATTGCCTGACGCTTCTGACACCTCCCCTACATCCGCAAATCCGACCGCCACGAATTGCTCCCCGGGAGGAGGAATGGATTTCGTAAAAGCGACCAAGAAAAAGCACAAAACCACCACACCCGAAAAAGACAGGAATGCCAGAATGCCCGCCTTGACACGGTCCTTCTTTTCAATTTCTTGACGACGTTTTTCGAGGATGGCTTGCATGATCAGGATCAGTTTTTCGGGGTCGCACCCAACATGACTTTCCACTCATTGGCCTTGGCCATGCCAATGACCTCGACGGTCTTGCCGGTGGGTACCGACTCATCCACTTGCAAATACAATACCGGTTCTGTCGCATCCGCCATGCGAATGCGCAAAAGCGATTCCAAATCTTCATAGGCCACCGGTCCGCCATTGAGGTGATACGAGCCGTCTGGCTTGATGCTCAACGTCATCTTTGCGGTGACCGATGTGGTTCCTTTCGATTTGGGCAATTCCACGTTGACGCCATTGCTCACCAACGTGGATAAGATGATGAAGAAGATGAGCAGCAAGAAGACCAAATCCGTCATGGATGACATGTTCCCGGAAACGCTGATTTTATTTCGTTGCCCGAGGTTCATGCCGCTGGTTCTTCCAAGATGTCAATGAATTCAATCGTCGTCGCCTCCATTTTGTGGATGACCTT
>JBMSHA010000123.1:0-6056 GCA_049416245.1 Flavobacteriales bacterium
ATGATGAGGTTCTTTACGACGGGGGGCGCGTTATTGAGCATCAGCGAAATCGTTGTTCAAGTTCATTGGAATCAAAGGTAACAATCACCGTTCTTCCGAAAGGGTCTAGCGTCGGAGCCGAACAACCGAACAAGCGGTCCACCAAATCCACCATTTCCTCGGAACTCAGCGACTTTCCAACCCGCACGGCGAGCGTTTCTGCCAATCGCGCTGCCACACGTTCCTCCCGGCTGATTCCCGCCACAGATTCCTGACGTTCTTCAAGCACCGCTTGAATCAGCGCTTCCGGGGTATTTTCCCCTTCCACCGGCATGCCCTGAACTTCAAGGCCGTCGTCACTTTCCGCAATCAACAATCCAAATTTGGCCAACCAATCCCGCGATTGAAGCAAGAACAACTGATCTGCGGAATTCAAATCAATGGCAGCAGGGAAAAGCAATTGCTGTGTTGCGGATTGATTGACGTCGCTTTCGAGCTGGCGAACGAGGGTTTCGTACAAAATCCTCTGATGAGCACGGTGCTGATCGATGAGAATCAAGCCCGATTTAGTGGATGTCACAATGAAACGGTTATGCAATTGAAACATCGGCCGTGCCGCCGTGAAACCCGAGGTTTCAAAGGCCACCTGCTGCTCGGTGTTTCCAATGGACGATTGGCGCATCGAAACGCCCTCGGCTCCGCCCTCGTGCGCATGGGAAGCCCCATCCTTCCAAGCAGAATCGTACAGGGTCTTCCACGCATCGATTTGACCGCGACCTGGCCGCAACCCGCCACCACCCATGCCGCTCGAAGAACTCCCCGTTTCCGCGGTGTGGAATGGATTGTAATCCGGGTTGACGGATACCGTCGGTTCCAAAACGATTCGGTCTTTCGGAAAGGGCGTGATGTTGAGCCCCGTCTCTTGGTCAAAGTCCAACGATGGTGCCACCGCATATTTGCCCAATCCTCGACGAATCGCGGGCAACATCAACGATTGAATGGTTCGATCTTCGTCGAACTTGATTTCTGTTTTTGTGGGATGAATGTTCACGTCCAAGCGCGCAGGATCAATGGTCAAAAACAGAACATACAGAGGATATTGGTCACGCGGTAGCAAGCCTTCATAGGCTTCCATGATGGTTCGATGCAGCAAACCGTGTTTGACGAAGCGTTGATTGACGAACAGGAACTGTTCCCCCCGGGTGCGTCTTGCGAATTGAGGTTTGCCCACAAATCCCTTGACACTCACCACATCGGTTGATTCTTCAACCGGAACCAGTCTTTCGTCATATTTGCTACCAAACACCCCGACCACACGTTGTCGTTGCGTCGTTGCACGCAGATTGAACAGCTCGCTGTCGTTGTGGTACAATTTAAAATGAACGCCCTCGTGTGCCAATGCGACGCGATGGAATTCATCGATGACGTGCCGCATCTCCACCGCATCAGATTTCAAAAAATTCCGGCGCGCGGGAACGTTGAAGAACAGGTGGCGCACGGCGATCTGGGTTCCCACGTCCATCGCACAAGGTAGCGCGTCGCACACTTCGCCACCCTCCAGGTTCAATTGAAATCCATGGTCTTCGCTCCCGTGCAAAGTTTTCAATTCGACATGCGAAATGGAGGCGATGGATGCGAGTGCTTCACCTCGAAATCCTTTTGAGACGATGGCGAATAGATCATCCGCCGTCGTGATTTTGGAGGTTGCATGGCGGTCAAAGCAGCGACGTGCGTCCGCTTCTACCATTCCCACGCCGTTGTCCTTGACTTGAATCAAAGTACGACCCGCGTCGACGACACGAACTTCTACAGCTGTAGCACCTGCATCCACAGCGTTTTCCATGAGTTCCTTGACAGCTGAAGCCGGGCGCTGAATAACCTCACCGGCAGCAATTTGATTGGCTACCTGGTCCGGTAACTGTTTGATCACCTCATGCATCCTCCATCCACTTTAAAACACCTGAAAAATCACTCGTTTCTACCCATTGAATGCCCTTCCACGCCATCCAAACCAACGCGACAGCAATCAGAGCAGCACGGAGCATCGCATACCGCGCCCCCTTGATTTGACTGCGTCGCTGAGCCGAACGGCCTTCGTTTGTAAGGCCCGGTTTGCGCAATCGAATCGGTCGTTGGCTACCCCCTCCTTTACCATCATCCCCTGCCAATTCCGCTTCGATGCGCTCCTTTCGCTCGGTCCATTTGGAATCCAAATCGGGCAAATGCCGCGATTTGAATTCGAACCGACGGGGATCGGTGCGAACATTTCGAAACATGGAACGTAGGCGTGGCGCTTGCATCAAGCAACGAAAATAAGGCAGACACCCGGCAAACTCAGGCTTTCGCTGCCATTCGTTGTTCAAAATCCGCTAACACGTCGTCCACAACTTTTGAACCGGGATAATGCTCCAAAATCGCGTGCATCACACGATCCACTGTGGCATCGGGACAGGATGCTCCGCTGGTCACCAAAATCTTCGGCACCCCTGTCCCAGGCACAGGCCATGGATCCAAGGTGCGTTGTGCGACGCCTGTCCGCCAATCATAGTGGTGCAACCAGCCGTCAGCTTTGAACTCTTGCTCATTTTTGACAAAAAACGTCGGGACAACAGCCTCGCACAATTCCACCAAATGTGAGGTGTTCGAACTGTTGTACCCACCCACCACCACCGCCGCATCGTGTGTTTCGGTGGTCAACGCAGTTTGGGTCGCTGTTTGATTGTCATTGGTGGCGTAACACAGCGTGTCTCGTGTATTTGCGAAAGCTAGATCTGCATCATCACCCGACTCAATGGCCAGCCGAATGCGATCGCTGATGGCCTGGGTGTCAGAAGCCAGCATCGTCGTTTGGTTGACCACACCGACGCGATTGAGGTGAATCGAGGCGTCAAATCCCGGTGAGGTGCGACCGTTGAAATAATCTCCAAATTCGACCAGAGGCCGCTTGCCGGTAATGAAATCGCAAAGCACCTCGGCTTCTTTCATGTCCTTGATCACCATGGCGTGTCCTGAACCCCGGGCATGACTGAATGTCGCCCGCGTTTCTTCGTGTTGCGGTTTACCGTGGATGATGATGGTATAAGCCTCTGTGGCCAATTTCGCCGATCGTTTCCACACCTTTTCGACAAAAGGACACGTCGTGTTGTATCGCTCCACATCCACCCCGATTTCGCGTAGCTTTTCCTCCAATTCGAGGGTGGTTCCAAAAGCTGGAATCAGCACCACATCATCCGCTTGCAATTCATCCAAAGGCGTCAAAGGTTTGCCTTCCGTGTCTTGCAAAAACCGGATGCCTTGTGCCTGAAGATCCGCATTGACTTCCGGGTTGTGAATCATCTGGCTCAAAAGAAATATCCGCTTTCCCTCATTCTCTTGAAGCGCCTTGTAGGCGATTTCAATCGCGTTTTCTACGCCGAAGCAAAATCCGAAGTGACGCGGCAAAACGAATTGGACGCTCCCAAAATCAAGGACCGTTGGTTCAAAATCTTGTTTACGCGGATCCCGCACCTTCCGCAGGTGTTTCACACGAGAAATGATGGGCGATCGATAAAAATCTGGTACCTCAAATGAGCGCATAGAGTTGCAATCTAGACATCAAACCTAACCTCTGCTCGGTAAAGATTGTTGGGTAAAAAGACGAAAAATCTGGATTTCTTCGATTTCTCTGAAACTTCACCGCCAAAGAACCCGTAAAGCGGAATATGAAAACGATTCCATTGCGCTTTTGGGCCTTTGCCATTTTGATGTTCATTGCATCGGTGACGACGTTTGTCTTGGCCTGAGGTACGTTTTGACCCGGCGGTATTTCAGGGCGTCCGAGCGACGGACCACTTTCCGCAACATGCTCAATAGAGCCACATCATCCAAGGGTTCTGAACGCAATTGGGCCAAGGCCATTGCCTGAATCAAGGGGGTCTTCAATTCTTCGTAGTACCGCAGAATAGGCCATTTTTCCGATTCTATGCGGATGACCACATCCGTGGAATTGGCAATCCATTCCAACGTGAGCGCATCCACCGCTCTGCCGCTTTCTCCGCAGCAGTCCAAGCCGGTTCGCATCCTCCATTCAATGGCTTCTTCCACCCAACGGGCATCCACATTTCCATCCACAGGCCATTCAGGTGAAGCCCCGCAAAACCAACAGCAAAAGAATACGCCGCTGCTCAAGAGCATAGCCGATGGGTTTCTTCGAAACGCACGCCCAATCGCTCCAATTCGGGCAGCAGCACCTCGTAATAATCCCGGTGCATGGGCACTTGAACTCCGGTTTGCTTGAATTTACCTGCGAGCAGCGCCTCAGCAGCAATGGCTACGGGCCACACCACAGTATCCGACATGCCCGTATACACCGAATCTCGCCCTTCGAGACGTAACGAACTGGTAATCTCATGCAATTCACCCTGAAGCTCGTACTGAAAACGATGCCACATCACGATCATGTCACGGTCATTGGATTTCAGAAGCCACTTGGCTTCGAGCAAATCTTGAAGTACTTGAGCAGGAGTGCCTGCTGTCCGCTTGGGCCCAGAATCGCTGTCGAACAACCCCAACCAAGCCAGGCGATCTAAGGTCGCTTCAGAAGCTCCGGTGCATTCCGCAACGGCCAATCTCACATCGATGCCTTCCGATTGAGCAGGTAAAAAAGTACGCAACCAATCCGCCCAAGAAATGCCAGCAGCCCACTCCATTTTCGCATCATCCCGCACACAACCCAATTGCACCAAAGCATCCCAACCTGCGCAAAATCCATCGCCCCTCAATGTGCCGCGGATCAGCGTTTGGATTCCTTTCAAACCGTAGATGGATTCGTAGGCCACCGAATCTCGATTTGGATAGCCTTCAAACAACATACCGTCCACCTCGATGCGCTTAGCATGTTGAAAAACCCGATGCGGAGGCACCAGGCGTGCGCTGCCACCTGACAAGAATGTAGCCGCACCACCTTGCCCGGCCAGCACCACATTGCGCGGGTTCCAACTGAATTTATAGTGCCACGGATTATCGTCTGATTCCGGGGCTATCAACCCGCCGCAATAGGACTCAAACTCCAACATTTTTCCGCCACTTTGTTCCACACGGTCAAGCACCGCCTTCGCACTGAGGTGATCAATTCCTGGATCCAATCCAATTTCATTCAACACCAAAACATTTGCCTCAAGAGCCCTTTCATGAAGGGCCTGCATTTCAGGACTTACATAGCTAGGCGTGATCACCGGCACTCCCGCTTCAATGGCGACCTTCGCGATCTCCGGATGCATGAAAGCTGGCACCATGGAAATCACCAAATCCGCACCCGCGATGCGCTCATTGCGGTCTTCAACTTGCTCGGGATCAATAGCAAAAGGACGTGCCGCTGGGTGATTGCCGCATTTCCGTTTGGCGAGGGCCAAATCCACGTCGCCCACATGCACTTCCCAACCATTGGCCCCGGAGCGATTCAACAATTCGGCAATCAAAGATGAGCTTGACCGCCCCGCTCCCAATACCAATACCTGCTTCATTCCGTTCAATTCATTCTAGTTGTGGCCCAAATGTAATCATGCGGCCGAGGTTGGCATGAAATTGGCTCAAAACGTTCCCGTTGACATGAACGTTGACATTAACTTGCGCCTTGCTAATCCGACCATGTTTACGCTACGCCAATTCCTTCTTCTCAGTTCTTTAGCCTGTCTCATCGCCATGAGCAGTTGCTCCGGTTCGAAGGCCTATGTCAAACGGGGAATCAAGATGGAAGAAGTCGGCATGATGGATCAAGCGGCTAATTTCTTTTACACGGCCGTCCTCAAAAACCCAATGAATACCGATGCTTTGGCAGGTCTGCAGCGTGCCGGTCAGTGGGTCTTGAACGACCGCCTGCGCGCATTTGACGAGGCACGCATGGTGAAAGACCGCGCCCGCGCCGTAGCGGCCTTTGAAGAAGCCGAAGCCTATTACGCCAAAATCGAGAAGCTCGGCATCCGCTTATTGTTCATGGAGAGTGCGCGCACCGCCTACGAACAAGTCAAAAACGCCCACCTCGACGACCTTTACGCCACAGGCTTAAAAGCACTCGAATCGGAAAACTTTGAGGAAGCGCT
>JBMSHA010000124.1:0-6052 GCA_049416245.1 Flavobacteriales bacterium
GGGACGATTGGCAATGGCGGATGCCTTGATCGAAATGCGCCAAACCCATAGGATTCGTCCGTCATCTTACAACCTTCAACTCTTTTTCTTGGCCAAATCCGATGAAATTCTGAAGGTATTCGGCCCTGCTCCAGAGGCAGAAAAAACCCGCCTTCTTCCCGTGTTGAAGCAAATGGATCCGGGAAACATCTCGAAATACGACAGCATCTTAGGCTAAGCGGCGAACGGTTATGCTTAAATCACTGAAAATTCGAGATTATGCGTTGATTGCGTCGCTCGACTTGGACTTGAAATCAGGTATGACAGCCATGACCGGAGAGACAGGATCCGGTAAATCCATCGTTCTAGGCGCCTTGGGACTGCTGCTTGGCAGTCGCAGCGACTCTACGTCTGTTCGCAACGGGGCTGCGAGATGCACTGTGGAGGGCAGCTTTCAGCGCAATGAGCTCATTGATCATTGGTTGCAGAAATCGGATTTGGATGCCTGGGATGAAGTGGTAATTCGAAGGGAAATTTCTGCCCAAGGCCGAAGTCGCGCTTTCATCAACGATACCCCCGTCAAGGCGCATTCGCTCCAATCCCTGGGCAACTTATTGGTGGACTTACACGGCCAGGATGGAACAGCGCTCTTGCTTCAACGTGAATACCAGCTTGCTTGGATTGATGCACATGCCGGAAACGATCGTGAACTCCAGCAATATCGAGAAGCATTCGCTGCATTGCAGGAATCCCAGGCGGCCCTTTCGAAATTGGAATTGATCCGGTCTCAACCCCAAACCGATCTGGATTACATCCAATACCAGCTCAAAGAATTGGACGCTCTGGATTTGGTACGTCGGGATTGGCCCAGTTTGCTTGAGGAGAAAGAAGTCTTGGAAAACAGCTCGGACATTCGAGAATCCCTCCTTGCCGCACTGCAAGCTGTCACGGCAGACGCACAAGACGATGCCCCGATGGATCGCCTGTTCAGTTCCTTGAAATCCATGCAGCGGGCCGCGTCCATGTCGGATCGCTACCGTCTTCTCCAAGAACGCCTGCATTCGGTGATTATCGAACTTACAGATTTGATGAACGGCATTGAATCTGAGGCAGAATCAGTGGAATCAGATCCGAAACGACTGGCCCAACTCACGGAATGGCACAATGAATTGCAGCGGGTGATGCACAAGCACAATGCGCCGGATGCCTCAGCCTTAGCGCAACTATCGGAGAGTTTGACCCAACAACTGGATGCTGCAGCGCATTTGGATGAGACCTATGCAAAAGCCCAACACGAGGTGAGCTTGCGACACCGTGAAACAATGGAATGCGGCAAGGCACTTCAAATCAAGCGGCAAAAGGCCTCATCGATTTTGAGCCAATCCATCGAAAAATCGTTGGCACGACTCAGCATACCACGAGCAACCGTTGTTTTTGATTGGCAAGCTGCTGCCCAACCGGACGAATGGGGCATAGAAGAAGTCGCCATCTTGTTTTCTGCCAATGCCGGTCAGACGCCCTTACCTCTTCATAAAGTCGCTTCAGGAGGCGAAAAGAGCCGTCTCATGTTGGCATTCAAAGCAGTAGGCAAGGGAAGCCAGTCCGTGCCTTCCATCGTTTTGGACGAAATCGATACCGGAGTGAGCGGGCGTGTCGCAGAGGAAATGGCCAAGCTCATGAAACAAATGGCCGAAAACCAGCAAGTGATCGCTGTGACCCACCTTCCTCAAGTGGCCGCAGCCGCGGACCATCACCTCCGCGTCTCGAAATCGTCCACCGAACAAACGACCGTAACCGCGGTGACTGAATTGCAACAAGAGGAGCGCATTCAAGAGTTGGCAGGCATGCTGAGCGGAAGCAGCATCAGTGCCGCGGCCATTGAGAACGCCTCAGCCTTGCTCGGTCTCAATTCGAATGGTTAAAACCTCCAATCGAGGCTCAACGATGGCAAAAACGGCAATTGATCCACGCGATCCCCGGTGATTCGATTCACATAGAATACATTATCGCGGCTGTACACATTGGTCGCCCCGGCTGAAAAATCCAACGTGTGGTTGTCGTTGAGCTCAAACTCCCGACGTATGCTCAAATCCAACCGGTGATAGGCTGGTAAGCGACCTTCATTCAACGGAGCGAATTGAATGCCCAAATCGGGACTGTTCGCCACCACGTAATCCGTTGAGATGCCGTCGACCACATTTGGGGGTTGGTAAAATCCTTGAGTTTGCGTGAACGGCAAGCCTGAACCTAAGTTCCAGCGCGCACTGACTTCCCAAGCCTCATCCTTGCCAATGCCTTGGGAAACGACCAAATTCACGTTGTGGCGACGATCGAAAACCGGGTCATACCAACGAAACCCGTCCCAACGGTCCACGTTACCGTACCCGTAAACGACCCAAACATACGTCGCTCGCTCTTCGTATTTCAGCACGACATCCGCTCCGTAGGCAACCCCGGTCTCAACGATGAAATCCTTGCGCAACACCTCGGGAATGTCCGAGTTTTGGGCGTTGTCATCGAACAGCTTGTTGCGGTTGGCATTCGTGAGTTGACTGAAATTCTTGAAGTAGCCCTCCACGTTCAAATTCATGCGTTCGGTGAGGTCAAATTCGAAACCTGAAATCACGTGTTCTGCTGTTTGCAGGGAATGCACCACCTCGCGAACATCGCCCTGAGGTGTCAGCAGATTACGCTGCAAATTTTCCGGGCCAGACAAGAATCCGTAAAACAGGTTCACGACATCGCGATCGGAATTGGAACTGATGACATTCTGGGAATACAGCCCTGCCGCGAATTTCAATCGCAACCGTTCATTCACCTTGTATTTCAGTCCAATACGCGGTTCCGGGCGGAAACGAGCCAACGAGCTGAAGTATTGCATACGCATGCTTGGATTGATGATCCAATCGCCGCGATTCATCCGATAATCAAAGTATCCCGCGAATTCTGTGGTGTTTTCAATTTGCCCTACCTGCACCCCGATGGAATTGAAGGTCTGGAAATCCGTGCGCATTCCCACCACCTCCAGTCCGTATTCAACAGCGTCTTCACCGAGCACATATTTGAAATCAAGTCCAAAGTTGAACCCGTTCACACTGCTGAATCGATCCTCCAACCCGTCTTCTTTCAATCGAATTTCATAATCGCTCGCTGCGAAATGGCCACTCATCAAGATGGCCGAACCGCTGGGCACGATGGTGAAATTACCGCCTCCACCGTAATTCGCCCACCGCAAATCCGATAACGCCTGATAGCTCACCCGATCATTGAAATTGAATCCAAAAAGGCTCAACTTCGAGCCGTTGCCGCTTCCAAAAGAGACCTTGCCGTAAGCATCCGTAAAATTGAACGGCAAGCCTTCGCCATCGTTGTTGATGTAATCGTACAAAACCTTGGAAGTCTGCTCCAAGTAACTGTGCTTCAACGACAAGATATACGAAATACCAGCGCCGCTTTCGGTCAATTTCTTGAGCGGACCTTCAAGCGTAAGTTTCGCTCCGAATGGGCTGGCTCCAATTCTGCCCTCCGTTTGCAATTTGTTGCCGTCACGGGTTTTGATGTCCATGACAGACGATATGCGGCCACCGAATTTGGCTCCGAATCCACCGGTATATACATCCGCATTGGCTATCACATCCGAATCAAAAACACTGAACAGGCCAATGCTGTGGAATGCGTTGTACACGATCATCCCATCCAACAGCACCTTGTTCTGAATTGGAGAACCGCCGCGGATATACAATTGTCCGCCTTGGTCGCCTGTGCTGATGAAGCCCGGCAAAACCTGCAGCGCCTGCACCAAATCGGGTTGACCTCCAAAACTGGGGATTTTCTTCAAATCACTCGGACGAATGGTCTCTACCGACATGTTGACTTTGGTCGTTTGTTCTTCCCGGTCGGCATTGACCTCCGCGCTTTGCAGTTGGATGACATTCTGCTCCAAGAGGTAATTGCGCGTCACAATTTTGTTGTCGACCAAAACCACCTCCTCTGTAAGCCCTTCAAATTCCATGCTGGATATGACCAGGGTGTAGGTACCGGCAGGTACCCGACTCAAGCTGTAAAAGCCTTCGATATCGGACATCACTCCGAAGCTGGTGCCTTCAAGTGAGACACTCGCAAACATGATCGGCTCTCCCGAATCTTTGCTTCTCAGAAATCCTTTCACTGTCGCTTGTCCCCAAAGCATGGTGGGCATCAACAGCAGGAGAAGGATTCCGACCCTTCGGTTATTTTCTTGCATGGATGCGAATTTACTGAATTCAGGCCCCTGAATAAACCATCATTTTGCGAATTCGATCTTCCAACTGCTCGGAACTCATGCGATCGCGAAGCCGGTCTACAACAAGTGGAAAGGCAAAAGGGGTAGGATGCGCCACGCGTCGGATCAAAAGCGTCTTCTGGTGCATGCGCTCCAGCACAATCCGCAGTCGGTTCCATTCCATTTGCTGATCGAGCAATTCATCGTACGCCTGACGAAGGAGCAGATTGTCCGGGTCAAAGTCGCGAAACACCTCAAACAGCAAACCCGAATGCGATTGCAAGTGCTTCACTCCCTGACGTTTACCAGGAAATCCCTGGAAGGACAATCCAGCGATCACCGCAATGTCACGAAAGCGCCGTTTGGCCATTTCAGCGGCGTTGACTCCGGACTGCAAATCGTCCATCAATCCTTCCGTAGTGAACAGGTTGAGGTTGTTCAACTCATCCACATCAAGCGGCTCGTCGCTCAGAAGTTCAAAGCCGTAGTCGTTGCTGGCGATGGAAATCGACAAGGGCCGCTCCATACACCAGCGATGGGCCAACAACATGCCGATAGCCTCGTGCACCGCCCTTCCCTCGAATGGATAAATGCAGATGTGGAATCCATCATCCGATACAAACTGTTCCGCTAGAATTTGGTCGTTCCGTGGGATCGAACTCATTTCGTGCTGCAACTCCAGTAATGGACTCACGCGACTCATCTCGGGCGATCGGACTTGACCTTGGGCAAATGCGTCCAGTTCATCCCGAATGGCATGGCCCAATTCTGAGGAAAGGGAAAGTCTCCCCCCGAGGTAAACGGGGATACGACCTTTCGGTTTTTTGCTCTTGCGGACCTGTACGACCCCTTCTTTCAAGCGAACAAATTCCAAACTCATGCCCGCAAACCAGAAAACATCACCAGGCTCCATGCTCGCCACGAAATATTCTTCGACGTGTCCTATGAATCCGCCTTTGGCCCATTTGACCTTGATCATTTGATCTGAAACGATGGTACCGATGCTCATTCGGTGCCTTCGTGCAAGTTGACGATCGTGCATGACGAATTTGCCTGCACTGCCATCCCACTCGACCCGTTTGTAATCACCATAAGCTGCCAATGCTGCTCCACCATCCCGAATGAATCCCAAGCACCAAGCCCACTCGTCATCTTCCAAACTCGCGAACGCATGAGAACCCTGAATTGCTTCGCGCACGGCCCTTGGATCAAGCCCATCTCCCACCGCCAGCGTGCAGAGGAATTGAATGAGCACATCGAATGAACGCACAATCGGCTCTCTGGGTTCAACACGTTCCGCCACAATGGCATCCCTCAATGCACTGGCCTCAATCAACTCCAAACCGTGCGTCGGCAAAAAGTAAATCCGGCTCAACGCCCCGGGTTGATGCCCAGATCGTCCGGCGCGCTGCATAAATCGAGCGACTCCCTTGGGCCCACCTATTTGCACAATGGCGTCCACAGGACGAAAATCGACGCCGAGATCCAATGAACTTGTGCACACCACAGCCTTAAGTTGGCCTTCATGCAGAGCATCCTCCACCCAATTCCTCAAATCTTTGGCTATCGCACTGTGGTGCAAGGCAAGGACACCCGAGAGTTCAGGTGCTACATCGAGCAATTTGTGGTACCAAATTTCCGACTGAGCACGGGTATTGGTGAAAATGAGGGTGCTCTGGTGGGCAAGGATCACGTCAACCACTTGATGTGCCAGGGTAATACCGATGTGTCCTGCCCAAGGAAGCCGATCGAATTTTCCTGGCATCAACGACTTAACCTCTGTGCGTTTGGATATGTCGCTCCGAATCAATC
>JBMSHA010000125.1:0-6009 GCA_049416245.1 Flavobacteriales bacterium
CATCCCGGATGATCCAATCCACTCGTGACATCGAGGGCATTTTGGATTACATCGCTTTTTGGGATAGGGCCCGACACGACTTGCCCTTTGCCATCGACGGAGTCGTCATCAAAGTCAATGGCTACCGACAGCAGCGTGAATTGGGCGTTACAGCCAAATCACCGCGTTGGGCCATTGCGTATAAGTTCGAATCAGAGCGCCAAGCCACGCAACTGATGGACATCACCTATCAAGTGGGGCGGACAGGAGCCATCACTCCTGTGGCTGAATTGGCGCCGGTGCTGATTGCAGGCACCACCGTGCGACGCGCTTCCCTCCACAACGCTGACCAAATTGCGGCTTTGGACATTCGGATTGGCGATTGGGTTTTTGTTGAAAAGGGAGGAGAAATCATTCCGAAGGTGATCGAAGTGGATATGAGCCGGCGAGAAGCCAATTCCCACGTTTTGGTCTATGCCCAGGAATGCCCGGAATGCGGCTCAGAGCTGGTACGAAAGGATGGTGAAGCCCGTCATTATTGCCCAAATGACGCATCGTGTCCGCCGCAAGTTCGAGGGCGAATTGAGCATTTCGTAAGTCGGAAAGCGATGAACATCGATGGCCTGGGTCCGGAGATTATCGATTTGTTGGTGCGTAAAGGAGGAATTTCCAATTTCTCAGATTTGTATCAATTGAAGGACCGGGCCACGGAAGATTGGCGTCAAAGAACCGTGATATACAAGCTGACGAACGAGCCTTCTATCGCGCAGGTGCAGCTTCAATGCTTGCATGCGTTTGGAATTTGGCAGTACCGCAATGCCCAAGGAATGCGGGTGTCACCGGATGCCAATCCCATCAGCAAGTCTCAAATAGAAGATTGGATTCAACATCGTGAATCGGATGCGTTTGGATTGGAAAAGGCTTTGCCGTGGAACGTGGACTGGAAAAAGTTTGTCGGCGAAGCCATTCAGGATTTTCCGATGGCAGCGCAAATCCAGAGCAGCGCAGAAAAGGTGATGTTCTCAGATGAGTTGCTGTTGGGGCCAAATGCGCTATCTTGGGAACGAGATGGTTGGGGGGTGACAGAACTGGAATGGCGACATTTCGAAGCCATGCTTCACCGGCTTACGCCGCGAACCCGACAACGACTGGGAGAGGTTGAGCTAGGCAATTTGCTCACGGCCATAGAGCAATCGAAGGATCGGCCATTTGATCGGGTTTTGTTTGCCATCGGAATTCGACATGTCGGCAGTGAAACGGCTGCTATCCTGGCGGATCATTTCGGAAGTTTGGTAGCCTTGAGGGAAGCGAGTGAAGAGGAATTGATCGCTGTGCATGGCGTGGGAATGGAGATTGCCCAAAGCGTCCGCACTTACTTGAATGAACCAGCCCATGTCCATCTGCTCCAGGCACTGGAGAAGGCAGGTTTGCAATTGAAATTGGCTGAGCGACCCGAACAGCAGGGGGCTTCCACGCGCCTTTCTGGTCAAACCTTTGTTATCACCGGCACGCACCCTGTACCCCGCGAAGCCTTAGCAGATTTGATTCGGTTACATGGGGGCAAGGTGACGAATTCAATCAGCAAAAAAACCGATGCGTTGGTAGCCGGAGAAAAGGCCGGTTCAAAATTGGAAAAAGCCACCAATCTTGGCGTGCCTGTTTGGACGTACCAAGACTTACTGAATCAAGTAGGACAATAAAATAGAAATTGAGACCGATGAAGTATGCTGCTTTGGATTTGGAATGTGCTACAAGCGATGTGGGGAATATTTGCGAAGTAGGTTTGGTCATTTTTGATGCAGGTCAAGAGGTCAGTCGGTTTCGTTCCCTCGTCCGTCCTGTGGTTGAGGCCTTTGGCGATTGGCAACGTTGGAATTTTGATTACACCCTTGCGGATACGCTACGGGCGCAGCCATTTCCGATGGTGTGGGCTCAAGTCCAAAAAATGGTTGATGGCATTCCGGTTGTAGCGCACAATGCAGGAGTTGTAGAGTGCAAGCATTTGGGCCATGCATTCAGTTATCACGGCATGGATGCTCAAATAGCGCCGGAATTTTATTGCACCTTTGAATTGGCGAAGGCGCAATGGCCTGATTTCCCGAAACACGGGATTAAATACGTCGCGCGCCATTTTGATTGGAAGTTGGATCATCACAATCCTGAAAGTGACGCTCGCGTTTGCGCATCCATAGTACAAAAGGCCTCGGATGAATTGGGCATCCATTCATGGCAAGCCTTGGTCGATGCCAAAAAGTTGCACGTGTTCCGTGTGCCAGGATACAAATCCAAATTGACCATCGCACCGAAACCTTCAGGGCCGCGCAAGCGCGAAGATTATTTGCATGAGTTGGTTGCATGGGAGCCCACTGTTCCTTTGACAAAAATTGAGCCTGGTCAGCGTTTCGTATTGAGTGGTTTTAATCAGGCCAAAAAGGCCCAATTGCGCAAAGCGGGCCTGTCTTGTGGCCTGATGAACAAGAGGTTCATCAAGGGAGGCGTCGATTTCTTGGTTGCCGATGAGCGGATGGGCGCCGCGAAATATGCGAAATGTGTAGAACACACCATCCCGATCGTGACCGAAGCGGAATTCAAAGCCCTTTTGAATCCGTTGAAATGAAAGCGGTTCGACTCAGCGAAACACTTGAAACGAGCCAAATAAGGTGCCTTGCTGCTCTTCACCGCATACAATTAAGTACTGTACCCGGTAATAGTAAGTTCCTTCTGAGACAGGCTCGCCGTTGACGCGTCCATCCCATTCGACAGGTGCCCCTACGGATTCAAAAATTTGATTTCCCCAACGATTGAAGATGACAATTTCAAGTCGCTCCACGATGGAAAGTAGCGGAAAATCAGGGTCATCGCCAAGGTGCAAAACGAGGCGTTCATTCTGGCCATCCTTATTTGGAGAAATGACATTGGGCATCCGAGCTGAGGTGGCGTCAACACTTGCTTCAGGATCTTGAATGACCACCAGCGAATCGCTGCCAACGCAGCCGTTTTCCTCAAACATGACCTCAAGAAAGTAGGTTCCAGGTGAGAGGACTTGTGGACTCCATGGGCTCCACGGTGCATAGGGGTTCAAAGCTCCGTCTGTCCACGTCCAGTTCAGTATTGCCGTGTAATCTTCCGGTTCGATCATCACACCTTGCACTATGGAAGTTGGAACAGAACACGTCAATGTATCGGCGTATCCCGCATCCACTTGGGGTTGTGTGAAGTCGCTCGGTACGGTTATTTCGGTCGTAAATGTGCACCCGTTGTCCGGATTGGTGACGTTGACGCTCCAAGTGCCCGGAGATTCTGCGACCAAAACAGTAGGTTCATTGAGCCAATACCATTCGGAACCAGAGGGCAACGTCCATTGGATTTCACCATCGCCGTTAAGCTCAGCAGTCAAAACAACAGAATCATGGTAACAGTTGAGGGATTCGGGCGAGCTGTCAAGAAATGTTTCGATTACATCGAAATTTGCGATTACCTCGACCGTCACGGTATCGGCACAATTTCCATCCAGGGCATTCGCGATGAACAAGTACTCACCGGCTGTGCTGGTTGAAGCATAGGCGCCGGCATTTTGAACCAGCTGCCCATTTCCTGCCCCGAGCTCCCAGTTGTATTCCACTCCACTTGCAAAATTACTGGATCCCGAAAGGAAGATTTCTTCAATTTCGCAGGTGAGCTCAGTTCCCGGTTCGGCAAAAGTCGTTGCCTGTAAATCCTCAACGAACACAGTTATGCTATCGGTAATTTGGTTTTCACAAAACCCATCATACGTGACATAGTAGGTCGTGGTTTCTTCGGGTGTGCACATCACGCTGGCGCCCAATGTATCCGATAAGAAAGTTCCGGGTGACCACACATAATCTGATCCAGGCGCCCCGACTACGTTCAACTCAACGGTTCCACCGGGACATACTTGTGTGGCAGGGCCTGTCGCCAAAATGTTCGGAGACAGGCAAACGCTTTGGTTGTTGTACGATCCCCCGGTGCTGCCTGTAAAACCCCAATAAACTTGAGGTTGGCCCGAGAAGATGCCATCGATGAGGTCTATTTGTTCGGCGAGTCGCAATTCGCAATCGAAGTATACGGCCATGATTTGCGTTGCGGGATCCCATGTGATTTGAACGGGGTGATCTTCGCCGTCTTCGATGTTGGCCCCTGTGGGATGAGCATTTACAGGGCCTCCGAGGCCTGTTGGAGGACTGTGATCCACACTTCCATCAGAAATAAATCCAATGTGGTCGTTGCTGATGTCGCCGTATTGTCCGTTGAGCCAGGTGTCAAATTCGATGCCAAAACTCGGGTCGAAACCATTGAATCCTAAACCTCCACCTGTGGCGCCCAATGCCCCGGTACCAACATCTTGTAGGACAAAAACCATTCCGTCGGCACCCGAAGCATCGAGGTTGCCAAAATTCATGGTGAAATTCAAATCAAACGGTTGGCTCAAGTCGATCAGGTCTTCGTACCAGACGGCACCGTTTTGGTTCCCTTGTGTTGTGGTCAATTGATAACAGTCCGTTCCTGAATTGATGGCTGTTCCATTCAGGATGTAACCCTGGCTCCAAACCGGAGAGAGCTGAACGAAGAGAACCCAAAATAATGTGCTGGATAATCGTTGATATGGAGAGAGCTTCCGAAGCATCTCGCCAATTTAAAACTGCAAACCAATTTTCACGTTAACCCGACGGTTTGTGAGGTAATTGGGAATGGCATACATGCGCCCGTTCACATCTTCAATCCACGTGTGATTGATGGTGTTTCGGATGCCCAAGATGTTGAAGATTTCCAGGGACACAAACCCGCTGCGTTGTTTCTGGTCTCGCGTGTTTTTATCAAACAATTCGCGCGAAAATCCGATATCAACTCGGCGATAAGTGGGGGTGCGCAAGACATCTTTATATCGCTCGAAAGACGGTGGGCCAAACGGAAGCCCGGTTCCAAAATAGAGACTGACGAGGACCTTGAATGCGTCATTTCCAGGCATTTCATCCTGGAAAAGCAGGCTCATATTAAATCGTTGATCTGTTTGCCTAGGAATGAATCCGGGCACAACTTCTGTGCTGTCTACCGGTACGTTGTTGAGCGTATAACCTGCGATGATCGGTTGCCCGTCGCTGTTGAGGTATTGCCAATAGTTATCGTCGTCCAAATCCTCTTCCGTTTTGAGCACAGACATGCGGAACCAACTTTGGATCCCGTCGATGAACTCGCCGTTCAGCATGAAATCCGCTCCTGCAGCATACCCTGAACTGTTGTTGCGGGCGTAATAGCGCTGCCGTACGTTTTCAATTTCATACGGAATGAGGAAGTCCAAATCCTTGTAGTACGCTTCTCCCACCATCTTGAAGGGGCGGCCGTACATTTCAAAAATCCGATCCATGCCGAGGACCAGGTGCGTCGCACGTTGCGCTCGAATATCCGGATTGAGCGTGCCGTCGAATCCGCGCATTTCGCGATAAAACGCAGGCTGCCAATAATAACCTGCAGCCAGGTTCCAAACGGTCGAAGGTTCATCTGCGCTTTCCTTAGGGCGGTAGGAGAGGTGACCACGTGGTCCTCCAACCAATTGGCGACCAATGGTTTGCTGGTCATTCTCCCACAGGTGTCCACGGAATCCGATGTTGGCTTCCCACTCGCCGTTTTGTGCATCCGTCCAGCGCCATGTGTTCTGAGCATAGGCCTGGAGTCGTTGAGTGAAAATCTGGTTGTCAGCGCGGATGACATCATCCAATTCAATCACTTGATCGGGTCCCTCGCCGGTGTAGCCTATGCTGTCCTGAGGATGCGGTGTGATGAAGCCGGCAGAATCCACCAATGACCATTCCGACAAGTAATCTTCGATGGATTCAGTTTGCCATTTGACGCCCCACTCCAAAAACCCACGATCTTGCCCCCATGCGCTGGAACCCTTGATGGCGCTGCTCAACACTTGCGCGTAAAGCCGGTTACGGGGGTGATTCATAAACGCTCCGACGCCGCGATTGATGGCAGCTTCTCCAAGTTCATCAGAGCCTAAATCCCGCTCCA
>JBMSHA010000126.1:0-5927 GCA_049416245.1 Flavobacteriales bacterium
TGCTGATTTTCGGGTTTACCGGGATTCTGGGCAAATTGATTTCGCTGGAGGCGGATAGGCTGGTGTTTTGGCGGGTTTTGATTGGTGGAAGTTTGGTAGGGGTGTGGTTGCTGGTGCGAGGGAAGATGCAGCGGTTTCAGCCGCGGACGCTTTGGAAAGTGGGGTTGGTCGGGTGTGTGGCCGCGGCGCATTGGATTGCGTTTTTTGCGAGTATCAAGGTGAGCAATGTGTCGGTGGCGCTGGCGACGTTGGCGACGACTCCGGTCTTTGTGAGCGTGCTCGAGCCGATTATTCATCGTCGGCGTTTCGATCCGAGGGAGTTGGTCCTCGGGCTGGCGATCATTGTGGGTTTGTTGGTTTTGTTGTGGGGTCCTTCGCCAGACGGGCCGTTGCCTGATGCCAAGCGTTACTATGAGGGGGTTGGGTTGGCCTTGATTTCCGCGTTGCTGGCGGCGGTTTTTGCCACCCTCAATGGGGTGTTGGTGAAATCGTATGACTCAGCCAATTTGACCCGGGTGGAATTGTTGAGCGCTGCGCTGGCCTTGGCCGTTTTGTTCCTGATCCAAGGGAAGGGGCGGGACGTCGCGTTTTGGTCGGTTCCTGCGGAGGATTGGCTATGGATTGGCTTGTTGGCAACGTTGGCCACCGCTTTTGCTTTTTTGATGAGCATCGAAATCATGAAAAACTTGACACCGTTCACGACGGCCGTGGCCATCAACTTGGAACCGGTTTATGCGATTGCGTTGGCGGCCTTGATCTTTGGGGAAGAGGAGCGGATGGGGGGTGGTTTTTACCTCGGAGCGAGCATCATCGTCGGCGCGGTATTCGTTGATGCTTGGCTGAAGCGCCGCGCCCGCAGGCGGGCTCAACGGGAGCAGATCATGCCTTAAACAAATCAGAGGCAACGGCGTCGGCGATCAACCAATGCGCCTCAGGAATTCGGTGATTTTCGGGTTCGCTTGACACAATAACTCCGGCCTCGACATACCGACGCCAAGCAGCGCTTGCCACGCGGTCCGGACGCAATCCGAATTGTGATTCCAACGCTTTTAAGTCAATGCCCCGTGCCGTTCGCAGGCCGGTCATGATGGTCTCGTTGTATCGGTCCGTTTCGGTGAGCCTTTCTGATTGCGCAGGAAGATCGGCTACGGATTGCGCTTCGCCAAGGGATTTGATGTAGCGGGGGTTATTGGAGACGTTGGCGGTGCGTTGGGCACCATCAAACCCATGGGCGCCGGGACCGATGCCCCAGTAGGGTAACCCGGACCAATAATGCTGGTTGTGCACTGCATGCCCGCCGGGTCGCGCCCAATTCGACACCTCGTAATGTTCAAAACCAGCCCGAGCAAGCTCGCGACAAAGCATCTCGTATTCGCCTTCCACAGCCGTTTCATCGGCAATCGTTTCTTGGCCATTCGCCACACGCCGGCCTAGAACGGTTTGGTCTTCAACAGTGAGAATATAGGCGGACAAATGGTCCACGGGAAGCGATGTAAACCGTTGAACCTCCTCTTCGAAGGCATGCGAGCGACCGGGAAGGCCGTAGATGAGGTCTGCGGAGATGTGCGCAAAACCAGCTGCTGCTGCCCAGCGAACCGCTTGTTCTGCTTGCTCTGCGCTGTGCTTTCGGTTCATCCAATCCAACCGATTTTGGTCGAAGGTTTGCAAACCGATGGATAAACGCGTCACCCCCAACTTCCGCCAGGCGGCCAATTTATCAGGCGTGATGTCCTCCGGATTGGCTTCTAAAGTAACCTCACGGCAATTGACGGCTTCCGGAAGAACCAGGTTGAGCAAACGCTCCAGCCCCGTTTCTGGAAAAAGCGATGGCGTCCCTCCACCAAAGTAAATGCTCTGGAGATCATTGAAATTCGGCGATTCCGTTGCGATTCGCAAGCTCAATTCTTTCACCAACGCTGCTTCCATTGCCTGCATGGTCGCGTGATTCGTTGAGAAATGAAAGTCGCAGTAGTGACACGCAGTTCTACAGAATGGAATGTGAATGTAAATCCCGAACATGCCCCCAAGTTCGCCCGAAAATCCTCCTAACTTGCTCGCATGGAATGGGAAGTTCGCTGGCCCGACGGAAGGGCCGATCGTGTTTCACCCGATGCGGGTGAATCATGGGATTGGAAGCCGGTGGGTCCGGGTGTTTTCGATGTGCGCATGGGCACGCGCAATGTGCGCGTTGAAACCCTGAGCGGCCCCGATGCCAAAGGGTTTTTACGCATCCGCGTCAATGGCGTAGAACAAGCGCTGCAAGTTTTGGATGGCCAAAGTTTGCTGTTGGAGTCCATGGGCATGACAGCCGGCGCGGAGTCGGTGGAGCAATTTGTAGAGGCTCCGATGCCGGGCAAGGTGTTGGAAGTAAAGGTTGCTCCCGGCGATGAGGTGGAAGAGGGAGACGCCCTCCTCGTATTGGAAGCGATGAAAATGGAAAACGTACTTCGGGCTCCCCGCACTGGCATCATCGCTTCGGTAGATGCGAAAGTCGGCGTGGCGGTGGAAAAGGGGACAGCCTTGGTCACATATGAAATGAATTGAACATGCGTTGGATGAACATGCAACAGATTTGGTTTGTGGCGGTGCTGCTCGGATTGGTTTTTGCCGCTCCGAGGCAGGCTTTCGCACAGGGGTGTGACAACCCCATTCCGGTTTGCGGTGAAATTCCGGAGCCGCTTTCGTTGAGTTTTGTCCAGTCTCTCGAAGTGGGCTGCGTCAATTCGCCGTACGTCTCGGTGTTGGAGTTTATGACCAACGGAAACGTGGTGAACACCGGCAACGCGACCATCGATGTCGGCGGTGTCGCTTGTCAAACCGATGGCGTCGACGATGTCATCGAAGCGGTGGTGGTCAAACCCGATCCGCAGGCACTCTGCGATGTGGGCGCCTATGAAATTGTGGCCACCTGCGCAGAGACAGGCGGCGGGTTTTCGATGGTCACGTCGGACTTGTTGCCCAACACAACGTACCTGATCATCATCGGGACGGCACATGACCCGTCCCTCACTCCTTGCAACCTCACCGTTTTCCTTTCTGGACCGGCGGTTTCCATTGACGCATGCTGCACCACGAACATCGCCCCAGGCCAAAGTGTGACGCTAACGGTCACGGGCGGTGATGAATCCTTAGGGTATACCTGGTTTCCCAATTACGGGATTTCCTCCACCACCGATGCGGAGATCATCGCTTCCCCGGATGTAACCACCACGTATTCGGTGTCCGGCTTTTTCGGTGGATGCCAATATTCGGATGCGGTCACCATCACGGTGGGGAACCCCCTTGGAATTCCAACGAGCTTCACGCCCAACGGCGACCTCATCAACGACCTCTGGTCCATCGATGGCCTGACCCAATACAACCAGGCGGACGTTCGCATCTACGACCGTTGGGGGCAATTGGTCTACCGCAGCATCGGGTACGCGCAACCGTGGGACGGCAAGAACGGAGGCAACGATGTGCCCGTCGGAACGTATTACTACGCCATTGATTTGAACGACCCACAGCTCGTGGACCTCGAGACCATCACCGGCTTTATCAGCATCATCCGATGAAACAGCTTATCCCATCCCTTGCGATTGCGCTGCTGAGCGTTTCCGTGCTGCAGGCCCAACAATTTCCAGTGCGTGCCACGGCCATGATGAACCCGTTCCAAGACCATCCGGCTGCTGCTGGCGTGTTGGGCTGTATGGACCTCCATATGGGCTACCGCAATCAGTGGTCTGGCATCGACGGCGCGCCGGAAACAGCATTTGCCAACTTGCACGGCCAAATGGAAGGCCAAGGCAATGACTTCCACGGCTTTGGCGTGCGCGTCGAATCCGACGAGGCCGGTGCCTGGGGCTACAACGCGGTGAATTTCGCTTATGCCTACAACTTGCGTTTGAGCAACGGCGCGCGTTTAGCCGCGGGTTTGAGCGCTGGATTTTTCCAGCATCGCCTCGACATGAGCATGTTGGACATGCCTGAATTGCAAGTGGCCAATGACCCCGCGGTTTTCGGAAACCAGCAATTCATTGTGCCCATGATCGATGCGGGTTTATGGTATTACGACCGGGACATGTACGCCGGCTTGACCATCCAAAACGTGACCCAAGCGTCCATGGAAAAAATCAGCCAATTTGGGAAGTTGCGACGTCACCTCGTGGTGACCGGGGGATCCGAAGTTGAGCTGGACGGTCGTTGGATGTTCCTGCCTTCCGCCCAAGCACGCCTCGGCTCAGGCGTTCCACCGTCCGCGGAAGTCCTCGGTCTGTTCAAATACGATGAGGTGGTGGGGGTTGGCCTTGGTTACCGCTCGCAAAGCGCGCTGATCGTAGCGGCTCAAGCCAAAATCCTGGACTACCTCAGCATCGGCTACGCCTACGAACTCAATGTCTCACCGTTGAGTGGCGCTGGCCCCAATTCCCACGAAATCGTCATTGGCATCAATGCGTGTTCCGGTCGGCCCGCCGGCCGCGCCATTCCTTGCCCGGCTTACAATTGATGGCTTCAACTGATCGCTGCGTGAAATGAATGTCTACTCCAACAAACAACGTTGGAAGCGGGTGCTTCTCGTCGCGGCTGCGGTCATTGTGGTAGCGACGTTGTGGTACTCGAATGATATCGCGCAGCGCATCCGCCGCGAGGAACAAACGAAGGTGCGTCTTTGGTCGGAGGCCATTGTTCAGCGGGCGCAGCTTGTGGGCTATACGCAGCAGCTGTTTGAGGAACTCGGTAGCGAAGAGGCGGGCAAGGCCGACCGACTCGCCGATGCCTACCGGTTGATCAACAATCCGCCGCGCGGGATGGACTTGACGTTTGTTACGGATTACCTGTGGTCCAACAAGACCATCCCCGTTTTGATTTTTGATGAGCGGGATGAGCTGCTATACCGGGTCAACGTGCCGAAGGGCGTGGACTTGGATTCGTTGAAGGCGTCGATGCGTGCGGCCAATGAACCCATTGAATTCGATGATGTCGGTCACACGATTTATTGGAGCGAGAGCGTGCGCTTCAGTGAGCTCAAGGACGTCATGCAGGACTTGATCGACTCGTTTATCAGTGAGACGGTGCTGAACAGCGCGTCGGTGCCGGTGATCATGACGGATTCCTCTCGCACCACCGTCGTGCGCTACCAGCGCGTGGATTCTGCTGCGGTGGCTGACCCCGCACAGCTTCAGCCGATGCTTGCAGACATGGCCTCCGCCAACGAGCCCATTGCGGTCGATTTGCCGGGCGAGGGCCGGCAGTACATCTATTTCGCCGACTCGATTGTACTCACCCAACTGCGCTACTACCCGTTGGTTCAGCTGGTGTTGATTGCGGTTTTCACCTTAGTTGCCTACTTGATTTTCAGCAGTTTCCGCCGCGCGGAGCAAGACCAAGTTTGGGTGGGCATGGCCAAAGAAACCGCTCACCAACTCGGCACGCCGCTCAGTTCCCTCATGGCCTGGGTGGGTTTGTTGGAAGCAGAGGGCGTCCGTACGGATTACCTCGGGGAAATGAACAAAGACATTTTGCGCCTCAACACGGTAGTGGATCGGTTTAGCAAGATCGGCTCCAAACCCATCTTGAAGGAGCACGACGTGGCGGATGTGGTCCGCGATACCGTGGAGTACATGCGACCCCGTGTTTCGAAAAACGTTGAAATGGTGTTTGAGGCACCTCCCTCCGCTGTCATTGCCTCGTTGAGCCCGCCGCTCTTCAGTTGGGTGCTGGAAAACCTCATTCGCAACGCCGTAGATGCCATGGACGGCGAAGGCCAAATCCGGCTCACTGTCGCTCAAAGCGAATCAGGCGTGCTCGTCACTGTTAGCGACACCGGCCCCGGCATCCCCAAATCGAAGCGCAAAGAAATCTTTCAGCCTGGCTACACCACCAAAGCCCGCCGCTGGGGCCTAGGCTTGTCGTTGTGCAAGCGCATCATCGAAGAGTACCATGGCGGG
>JBMSHA010000127.1:0-5884 GCA_049416245.1 Flavobacteriales bacterium
TATTAGATGTTTCTGGTCAAGATTTGATGTCTGTTGAGGCTAAGATAATGCATTTCGTCATTATTCCCAAAACTTTCTTTATCGAAGTTAATAAAAATTTCATAGACGGAACCCCATATCTGAACGACGAATCAAAAGAACGAAGATTTGGGAAGAAGTCCAAATGAACTCTTAACGAATCCACAACGCATCGATGCTTTGATATGTATTTTAGCACAAAATGCAGATACATGACCGTACCATCGTTGAAACATTATTTATCGGGCAAGTGGATTGAGCCGGATTCCGTATCGGGTGAACCTTTGTTAAGCGCAATCAACGGAAAGCCGGTTGTATTCGTTTCAAATGCAGAAGTAGATGTTGATGCCATTTTGAACTACAGCCGAAACGTGGGGAATCCAAACTTGAGGAAGCTAACCTTTCAAGAACGGGGGCTCATGTTAAAGAGGTTGGCCCTTTATTTACTCAAACACAAAGAGGAGATTTACGAAATGAGCTGGGCCACAGGGGCCACGCGTATGGACGCTTGGATTGACATTGAGGGTGGAATTGGAAATTTGTTCAGTTATGCCAGTCTTCGGAGGCAATACGGCGATCAACCTTTTGCAGTCGATGGGGCATACATCCCATTGAGCAAACAAGGTACCTTTGGAGGCCAACATATAATGTCACCCAAGTCAGGCACGGCCGTGCATATTAACGCTTTCAATTTTCCGGTGTGGGGAATGTTGGAAAAGGTTGCGGTAAATTGGCTTGCTGGTGTTCCTGCAGTTGTTAAACCAGCTTCCGCCACTGCATTTTTGACGGCAAAGGTGGTCGAGGTGATCGCAGCATCCGGTATTTTACCGGATGGCGCTCTGCAGTTGATTTGCGGTCCAGCGAGAACGCTATTGGATTTCGTGGACGAGCGCGATGTTGTCACCTTTACGGGCTCAGCGTCTACTGGAAGAATGCTTAAGGCGCATCCTAAACTCCTGAGCCATTCGGTTCCCTTCAACATGGAAGCCGACTCTTTGAATTCCTGCGTTCTGGGTCGGTCAGTTCAAAATGGCGATCCTGAATTTGAACTCTTCATCAAAGAATTGCGCAAGGAAATGACGGTAAAAGCTGGGCAAAAATGCACAGCAGTGAGGAGAATTTTTGTTCCGACTTATCTAATGGACGAAGTGCAAGAGGCCTTGGCGTCATCTCTACAAAAGACCGTCGTCGGAGATCCGCGCGAAGAGGGAGTCCGAATGGGTGCATTGGTGAATGCTCATCAAAAATCAGACGTGCTGGCCAACGTACAAGAATTGGAAAAAGAAGCACGTGTTGTTTACGAACACAAACTACCTATCGTAGGAGCGAATACGGTTGACGATGCTTTTCTGGGACCGATGTTATTGCGAAATGACAATCCGCATGATGCTGTCATCACGCACTCCGTTGAAGTTTTCGGTCCAGTAGCTACCCTCATGCCTTATGACGATATGGCAGAGGTTGCGCAATTGGTCAACAAAGGACGCGGTTCGCTTTGCTGTTCCATTGTGAGCCATGACCCCCAGGAGGTAGGAGCATTCGTTCATGAAGCGGCGACGATGCATGGTCGCATTTTAACCTTAGATCGGGAATGTGCGAAAGAATCTACGGGACATGGTTCCCCCCTACCATTGCTCACCCATGGTGGCCCGGGTCGCGCCGGCGGCGGCGAAGAGATGGGCGGGAAACGCGGTGTTGAGCACTACATGCAGCGCACAGCATTGCAAGGATCGCCTACCATGCTCACGTCGCTCACCGGAACATACGCTCCAGGTGCGTCTCAAATTGAAGCTTTGCCGCACCTGTTTCAGCAGCATTTTGAAGATCTCGTCATTGGCCATACCGTTACCACCGCCAAGCACACCATTACAGAGGCGGATATTGTGAATTTCGCGAACGTTAGTGGCGATCACTTTTATGCCCATGTCGACGAAACCAGTTTGGACGGAACAATTTTTGAGCGACGGGTGGCCCATGGCTATTACCTTTTGAGCAAGGCAGCGGGCTTGTTCGTCGATCCGAAAAAGGGTCCCGTTTTGCTGAATTACGGTGTAGAGGAGGCACGTTTCACAAAACCGGTATATCCAGGAACTACCGTTGGGGTGCGGTTAACGGTCAAAGACAAAATTGAGCAAGAGAAACGGGATCAGGACGATATCCGCAAGGGCATTGTTAAATTCTACGTGGACATGTACGATGAAACCGGCGAAAGCGTGGCTGTCGCAACCATCTTGACCATGGTGAAATTCCGGAATCAAGAAGGATGATTGGACGGATTGGATTGGTTTTTTTGGCACTGAGGTTTTTCCTGCCATTTCCGATGCAAGCTCAACATCGTGCCGCGAAGATTGACTTTCTTTCTGGGGATCAAATTCAAACCGATTTGGACTCGTTGCGCGCTTGGATTCTAGCGGTGCATCCTTCCCCTTTCGTTCATTGTTCTCAATTTGAATTTGAAGAAACCTGGGAAAAGTCGCGCAAGACCTTTGAGGGTGGTGGCACTTTGTTTTCTGAAGCCCAAATGGTGGCCCGATTATGCAATACGCTGAAGGATAGCCATACAGGCTTGTCTCTGCGGTCGTTCACCATGCAATTGGGTGAAATGTACGGACACCTCCCCATTGAGGTGACGACGGTTCAGAATCACATAATGACTGATTATGTAGATGCTACACTTGGATTCAGCGGGAACGAAGTTGTCGCTGTCAATGGTGTGCCAGCACGGTCGATTTTAGGAAGCGCTTTGCCATTGATTTCTCAAGAAGGCGATGCGCAAGTGGCGCGTTTGCGGATGGCTGAAAAATTATGGAATGACATTGCTCCTTTTGTAGTTGGTGCGCACGTTGGAGATACTGTATTCGTGGAATTGGCCGATGGAATGATAGAAAAACTACCGATATTATCCAATGAAGAAGTCGCCGATTGGAATGAAGGCAAAAGCCAAGAAGAATCGATAGAATGGAAATTGCCCGAATCCCCTTCGGATCCGGCAGTTTTGATCATTCATGATTTCCATCCATCCAATGCGGCTGATTTTAAAAGGCAATTGCGGAGGGCTTTCCGGTCGATGCACCGTTGGAATGAGACCCATGGAGGTCTCAACTTGGTGTTGGATTTGCGTGGTAATTCTGGTGGTCACATCGCCGTCATGGCGGAATTGTTGCCTTACATCTCGGACACGTCCATTCGCATCCCTTTCGGTGCTCAAATTCGCACAAGTGAAACAGCAAAGGAACAATTGGCCTTTCGTCATCGTCGACTCGGTCTGCGCGGGCATCGATATTCGAGTAATTTGAAAAGGATGAACAATGCGTTGCGCGGGGAATCTGGTGACACGCTCTTGTTTGTGCCTTTTCAAGTGCCGATTAAACCGAATCGGAAACTCGTGCATACTGGCAAAATCGCATTGCTTTTTGACGGCCTTTCCGCCTCCGCTTCGGTCTCCATTGCCTCGTGGTTTATTCGGTCTGGCCGAGGCGCAACATTTGGAGAGCCCACCATGGGGAGTATCAGCGGCACTTTCGGCAATCCCGTTCGGTATACCTTGCCAGAATCGGGCTTGGTCGTTAACATCGCTTCAGCTCGTTATTTCACTCAAAACCCAGTGCGTTGGGAGGCGAGTCCGCTCCTTCCTGATTTTCCTGTAAACTTGACCTTGAGTCAATTCGAGTTGGGCCTTGATCCTGTGATGGAGGCTGCTGAAGATTGGTTTCGAACTCAACCTTAATCAAAACCGCATTCGATGCGTAAATCACGTCTTTTCTTCTGGGCTTTTCTCGGCCAACTGTGCGCTTTTTCGTTTTTGAGTTGTCAATCTGATGATAGATTGCAGCCGGCTTTTCAGGTCAATCCCTTTATCGGAACTGGGGGGCACGGACACACCTATCCCGGTGCGACCATGCCATTCGGTATGGTACAGCTCAGTCCGGATGCGCGATTGGACGGTTGGGACGGTTGCGGAGGATACCATTACAGCGATTCGTTGATTTATGGATTCAGTCACACTCACCTTCAAGGAACAGGTGTGTCCGATTATGGCGACATCCTATTCGCGCCGTGCACCCAATTCAATCCCCAAGCGAAAAATTGGTCTGAACGTTACGCGAGTCGATTTTCACACGCAAATGAGTCTGCCCATGCCGGTTACTATCGCGTGTTCTTGGACGACCAAAAGGTAGACGTTGAATTGACGGCTACTGAACGTACAGGAATCCATCGTTATCGACTGGCAGAACCGGATACGTTTACGCTCGTAGTTGACATGCAGCATCGGGACAAATTGGTCCATTACAGCATCTACCCAATGAACGACTCCACGTTGGTGGGACATCGTGTGTCAGACAATTGGGCCCGTGAGCAACACGTTTACTTTGTCGCCAGATTTGATCAGCCTTTTGAGTGGCGCGATCAGTTAACCGAAATTCATGACCCCATCCAAAATGAAGAAGGCGAATGGGAACAGGATGTGGAGTATGTCCCCGTTTTTGCTTGCGACTTTGGGGTCATTTCCGAATTGAATGCAGAGGTGGCATTGAGTTTTGTGAGCATCGAAGGTGCCTTGGCAAATTTGAATGAAGAAGCAGTGTTGCCTGATTTCGAATCCTATCAAAGCCAGGCTGAACGAACATGGAATTCCCAACTCAATCGAATTGCGGTAGATGGCGGGAGCGCGGCGGAACGAGAGACTTTTTTTACCGCTTTGTATCATTGCTTTACAACGCCGAATATCGCTAATGATGTAACCGGCCGATACCGTGGAACCGATCTCCAAGTGCACCAACTTGAAGCGGAGGAAGGCGCGCATTACACGGTTTTTTCGCTGTGGGATACGTTTCGGGCGCTCCACCCCTTGTTGAATTGGCTTGAACCTGAACGCTCACGAGATTTTGTTCGAACCATGCTCAGAATGTACCAGCAAGGTGGACAATTGCCTGTCTGGGAATTGGCGGCAAACTATACCGGTTGTATGATTGGCTATCACAGTGTTCCGGTCATCACCGATGCTTTATCGTGGGGAATAGACGCTTTCGATCATGACTTGGCGCTTGAAGCTATGGTGCAGGCCGCCGATAGCGCACATTTAGGCTTACCTGCATATGCAGCGCTCGGCTACATCCCGTTGGACGAGGAACACGAATCGGTTTCGAAAACGCTGGAATACGCATTTGACGATGCCTGCATTGCCCGATTTGCTCGCCATGTTCCCAACTCAGATCCTTCCATCGTTCAAAGGTTCGAGCAGCGCGCCTTGCATTATCGTAATCTTTACAATGAAAATTCCGGATTTTTTCAACCTAAACGCGCTGCTGCATGGCTGGAAAACTTCGAACCCCGAGAGGTCAACTTCAATTATACCGAGGCAAACGGTTGGCAGTATAACTTTTTTGTTCCACACGATATTGGAGGTCACATCAAATTGCTAGGCGGTCCCGAAGCGTATGAGGCGAAGCTGAATGAAATGTTCTCAACTACGAGCGAGACTACAGGGCGTGATCAAGCGGATATTACAGGTTTGATTGGTCAATACGCGCACGGCAACGAACCCAGCCATCACATGGCATATCTATATCCCTACGTTGGAAAACACAATCGTACGGCCGAATTGGTTTCCCAAATCCGTTCTGAATTGTACAGCAATCTACCAGATGGGCTGTCGGGAAATGAAGATTGTGGTCAGATGAGCGCTTGGTATGTCTGGAGTGCATTGGGATTGTATCCTGTGTGTCCCGGAAGCGACGATCTCATTGTAGGTACTCCGATGTTCAAATCTGTGCCACGGCAGGACAATCACCGGGTACGTCACTGGTTACGCCGGCGACCTGGACCATCCCTTCGTATTCTACGACTTCCGCGTAAGCCGCAGCCG
>JBMSHA010000128.1:0-5849 GCA_049416245.1 Flavobacteriales bacterium
GAAAAAACCCTCAAATGGTTCGGCATCATGCGCCCAACCGATTTGGATAATTTCTAAACGGATCGCGGATTTGATAACAAGAGGCGGTGAGCATTCAGGTGCGACCGCCTCTTTTTATTGGCATAAACGGTGGGAAATTTGTTGGACTTTATTGATTCAAATGATATGCCGAATTTTTTGAAATCCGTCTTACGCGCGGTGGCCGGCTTGGCCATCCTCGGGGTAGGCGTCGCTGTGATGAACGTGCTCATAGGGATGAAGCCGGATCCGGTCATCTCCAATCGCCCGGTGACACCTCGGGCGGTGCGATCCGTTGTTGCCGAGGTCGGACCGTGCATCCCCAAGACTCCGGTTGAAGGCCGAGTGGAGTCGCTGTACCGCATGGACATCATCTCGGAGACGACAGGGAACTTGCGGATTGGAGGCAAGGAATTTCGCGAAGGAACAGAATACGCAGCCGGGGAGGTCATGTTGCAATTGGACGATACCGAGGCGCAAAATCAGCTCGCATCGCAGCGCGGTCAATTTCTGCAGCTCCTATCGAACAGTTTGGCCGATTTGAAGTCGGATTTTGCGGAGCATTGGGCGGATTGGGAGGCGTTCGCAGCGGCGGTGGTGATTGACCAGCGATTGCCGGATTTGCCCACTGTGGCGAACGAGCGGGAGCGGCTTTTCCTCGCAAATCGGGGAATTTTGACCACGTATCACGCGATTCGTTCAGCGGAAGAGCGCTTGGACAAATACGCCATCACGGCACCGTTTGACGGGGTGATTACCTTGGCCAATGTCCGACCTGGCGGCTTGGTCCGTGCGGGGCAAGTGGCGGGGGTGTTGGTCGGGAACAATGCGTTTGAAATCAAGACCGCGGTGCACGCGCGCTACCTCACCACCGTGGAGCCGGGAGATCCAGTGGTATTTTATGATGAAAACGGGAGTGCGGTAGCGCGGGGCGAGGTCAAGCGTATTGCAGGGCACGTCGATCCTGCGACACAGTCGGCGAGTGTGTTTTGCCAGGTGCGTCCTGTGGAGAACAAGACCTCGTTGCTGCGGGATGGTCGCTTTTTGACGGGAGAAATTGAGAGCGCTTCCATTGACAGCGCGCTGGAGGTGCCGTTGAGTTGGTTGGACGCGGAAGGACGCTTGTATTCCATTTCAGAAGCGAAATTGGTGCATCGTCAGGCGGACATCGTTTTCGAGTCGCGCTCTGTGGCCATTGTCCAAGGAATTGAATCGGGTACCGTGTTGTTGAATGAAGTGCTCGCCACCGCGTTTGAAGGCATGCCGGTCACTACAGAAGTCGCTGAATGATGCGCAACCTGATCCAATACTTCGTCAAATACAACCTCACGGGTGATTTGCTCATGATCGCCATTTTGGCCTCCGGGTTTGTGGGGCTGACGAAATTGCGCTCCAATTTTTTCCCCGAGACCGAATCAAAAACCATCCAGGTTCAAGTGGTTTATCCCGGTGCGTCTCCGGAGGAAATTGAGGAAGGAATCATTGCAAAAATTGAGGAAAACCTCAAGGGCATCGCAGGCTTGGACCAAGTCAAATCGGTGTGCAATGAAAACGCGGGCAACATCACCATCGAGACGATTTCAGCGGACATTACGGATGAAGTGCTTCAGAATGTGAAGAATGCCGTTGACCGGATTGCCAGTTTTCCGGTGGGCATGGAGCCGCCCATTGTGTTCAAACAAGATGCCATTGGTGTGGCCTTTTCCTTCGCCGTGACCGGAGTGGATGATCTGCAATTGCTCAAGCAAGAGGCGAGGCGCATCGAACTGGAACTGCGGGCGGCGGATGGCATTTCACAAGTGCAATTGAGCGGTTTTCCGGACGAAGAAATTGAGGTCCGGCTGCGGCAGCGAGCGCTGAATGAATTGAATTTGACGGTGGGGGAAGTGGCCAATGCTGTGCGCTCTGCGAACATCGAAACCACCGGCGGTCGACTCAAGATGGATTCGGAAGAGGTGATCATTCGCGGTCGCTACCGGGAATACGAGGCGGAGGCTTTGAAGGACATCGTGGTCCGGGCCGATCGCAACGGGCGCGTGGTCCGTTTGGGGGACATCGCGGAAGTGCAGCAACAATGGTCTGAAAACGACCCGACCCGAAATTGGTTCAACGGTGCCCCGGCGGCTGTGATCACCGTGAACAACCTCACGTCTGAATCCATTTTGGATATCACGGAATACGTGAGAAGCTACATTGAGGCGTACAACGCCCGCGGCGCCGCCACACGCATCGAGGTCATCCGCGATTCGAGCACGGTCTTGAACCAACGGATTGACTTGCTCGTCAATAACGGAGTCATCGGTTTCCTGCTGGTGGTGCTTTTTCTGGCGCTTTTCTTGAACATTCGCCTTGCTTTTTGGGTGGCCCTTGCCATTCCGGTTTCCTTCATGGGGATGTTCCTGCTGGCCGGCCAAATGGGGGTGACGATCAACGTCATCTCACTGTTTGGAATGATCCTCGTGATTGGCATTTTGGTGGACGACGGCATAGTCATCGCTGAAAACATCTACCAACACTACGAACGGGGCGCTTCCCGCTTGGATGCCACGATCAACGGAACCCTGGAAGTCTTGCCCGCCGTGTTTGCCGCTATTCTCACCACGGTGGTCGCCTTCTCGTCCTTCTTTTACATCGAAGGGCGACTCGGCGACTTTTTCGGGGATATGGCGACGGTCATCATTTTGACATTGGTGTTCTCCCTCGTGGAAGGCGCACTGATTCTTCCGGCTCACATCGGTCATTCCAAAGCCTTGCGCCGGGATTTCAAGCCGAACCGGGTCGAACGATTCATGCGCGATTTGATGAACGGAATGCGCGATCGCATCTATGCGCCGGTGCTGCGTTTCAGCCTGAAGCAGCCGTGGGTGATGTTTTGCATAATCGCGGCGATTTTCTTGATTTCCGTGCCCGGGCTCATCGGCAGTGGCCAAGTCAAGACGACTTTTTTCCCGTTTATAGAAGGGGATAACCTGACCATCAATTTGACGATGCAATCGGGCACGCGCGACCACATCACGAAATTGGAATTGGACCGAATCGAGCAGGTCATTTGGGAAGTGAATGAGGAGCTTTCTGCCCAGCGCGACGATTCGCTGCAGATGATTCAGGCCGTGGACAAACGTGTTGGTCCGGCCATGCACACAGGGCTGATCAACGTACAATTGCTCGATGGGGAACGCCGGAACATGCGTTCTACGGATATTTCGGCGATGGTGCGGGAGCGCGTTGGAACGGTTTTCGGCGCGGAGAACCTGAGTTTCGCGGCATTTTCACCGTTCGGCCGACCGGTTTCGGTTTCGCTGTTGGGGAATGACTTGGATGCGTTGAGCAAGGCAACAGAGGAGCTCAAAGCGGCCATGTTGAACCGCGATGACCTCAAGGACGTTACCGACAACAACCAAAAAGGCATGCAAGAGGTGGAAATTGAATTGAAGCCGCGGGCGTTCCAGCTCGGCTTTACGCATGCTTCCCTCATGAACCAAATCCGTCAAAGCTTCTTCGGAGCGGAAGCGCAACGCTTGCAGAAAGGGCGCGATGAGGTGCGCGTTTGGGTGCGACTCGATGAGCGCGACCGTCAGTCCATTGGCGATCTGGAGGCATTCCGTGTCGTGGATCCCACAGGGGCCTTGATTCCGTTGACCGAAGTAGCCGATGTTCGACTGGGCCGGGGCATCACGGCCATCAATCGCCTTTATGGCCAACGCGAAGTTCAAGTCTCGGCCGATCTCGCCGGCCCGCAAGTCAGCGCCACCGATGCGAATGCCGCCATCCGCGAAGAGGTGCTCCCGCCCATCCTGGCGCGGTACCCAAGCGTCACCCCCAGTTTTGAAGGCCAAAACCGCGAGGTCGGCAAATCCCAGCGCAGCATTGCGGGCGTCATGCCGCTCATTTTTGCGCTGATGTTGTTCATCATCATTCTATCGTTCCGCTCGCCGTTGCAGGGGCTCGCTGTTTTTGGATTGATACCGTTCGGCTTCATCGGCGTCAGCATAGGCCACTGGCTCCTCGGAGCGCAAATCAGTTTGTTTTCGATTCTTGGGATGATTGCGCTGATCGGCATTTTGGTGAACGATGCGTTGGTATTTGTAGCGGCATACAACCTCAATTTGAAAGACGGTAAGGACGTGAAAACGGCGATTTGGGAGGCGGGGATGAGCCGCTTCCGGCCCATTATTCTCACGTCGGTGACCACGGTGGCTGGCCTTGCGCCCTTGATGCTGAATAAGAGTTTTCAAGCACAATTCTTGATTCCCATGGCCATTGCCGTGGCGTTCGGGCTGCTATTTGTGACGGTCATCATCTTGGTGTTGTTGCCGATTTACTTGCAGTGGATCAATCCGTTGCACCGCAGTTGGGTATGGATTAAGAAGGGCGATTGGCCGGCTGTGGAAGCGGCTGAACCGGCGAATCGCGAAGAACAATCGTTTGAGAAATGAAGTACGCATTCAACTATATTTTGATAGCATGCCTGCTCTCGGTGCCTGTAGCGGCTTCTTCCCAATCGGACTTATCCAGGGTAGGTGCGGTTACGAAGGCCTTGGAGCAGAACCTGGGTATTCGCATCGCTCGGCTCGATGTTGAGCGTGCTGAGGTGGGGGATGCGTGGGGAGCGGCGGGAGCGCTGCCCCAAGTCGGTTTGAATTCTTCGCTGGCGGGAGCGGTGAGCGATCAATCTGAAAATCCGACGTCTTTTATCCAGGAAAAGCTTGAAAGCCAATCCATCAACCTCGGGGCCCAGCTGAATTGGGTGATTTTTGACGGGTTTGGGATGTTTGCCAACAAACGGGCGCTGGAGACGTTGGTAGAGCAGGCCGATGGTCAAGCACGGCTCATGATCGAGCAAACCGTCGCGGCGGTGTTGCAAGCGTATGATGCGGTGTTGGTGCAGCAGCAATTGCTTGAAGTTTGGGAAGAGGCGGTGTCCGCCTCCGAGGCCCGCTTAGTTTGGACAAACGACCGCCGTGACTTCGGCGCGGCGACGGAGTTCGACGCATTGCAAGTGGAGAACGGGCTGTTGGCCGACAGATTGAGCCGAGCTCAACAAGGGGCCGCTTTGGCTGCTGCCCGGCGCACGTTGAACCGACTGATGGGCGCAGATCTCGCAACGGAGTGGACACTGATTTCAAATCTGGAGGTGCCGGAGGCGATTGATTTCATGGCCCATGAAATGCGCGTGCTTTCCGATGGTACAGCCATGCAAAACGCACGCATCGCTGAATCATTGGCCCAAATTGGTGTCGACCAAGCCCAGTCACGGCTCAGTCCGACCGTCCAACTTTCCGCTTCGCAGGGGGATCAACGGAGTCAATTTGCAGCCGGCGACCTTTCCGGTGATGGGCGCGTGAAGAACCTTTCGGCCAACCTCGTCCTCAATTTCAACCTGTTTAACGGGGGCTCAACGCGTCGCGCCATCGAGCAGGCCAAGCTTCAAGTGCTGGTGGCTGAGCATGCTGCGGAAAACCAACGCCAAGAGGTGCTGAGGATTTTGGGGGATGCGCGCGACCGGTGGGAGTTGGCGGCGATGACGCACGATATTGCGCGTCAGCTGAACACGAATGCCGAGCAGGCACTTGAAATTGCGGAAGCGAGGTATCGGTCGGGCGCTATGAACGCGTTGGATTTGCGGGAAGTGCAATTGCAAGCATTGCGGGCAGCGCAACAGGAATTCACGGCCTTGCAAGGTTGGCTAGCAGCAGATGTTGAATTGGACCGCCTCGCTGGCGAGTGGGGCCAAAAGGAATGAGATGGGAGAGAAAATTCTGATCATCGCATATTATTGGCCACCTGGCGGAGGCATTGCTGTGCGGCGCTGGATGGGACTGGCCAATGCA
>JBMSHA010000129.1:0-5840 GCA_049416245.1 Flavobacteriales bacterium
TTTCAACCCCCAGGTCCCCACGCGCAATCATCACCGCATCAGTCTCATCCAAAATGGCTTCCAAATCCTCCAATGCCTCGGGCTTCTCGATTTTTGCCACAATTCTGGCGTGCTTCCCCTCCTTTTGGATCCGGTCCCGAAGCTCCTTGATGTCATTCGAATTTCGCACGAACGACAACCCGATCCAGTCCACATCCTGCTCGAGTGCAAACGCCAAATCCACAGCATCTTTTTCGGTGATGCAGGGCAACGAGATCGCCGTAGACGGTAAGTTGATTCCCTTCCGGGGCTTCAAGACTCCCCCATGCACCACTTCACATCTGACCTCTCCTACACCATCTGTTTCCAGCACGCGCAATTCGAGCTTGCCATCGTCCATCAAAACAGGTTCGCCCGGCTTGACGTCTTTTGCAAACTCCTTGTAATTCGTATAAACGAGGCCGGGGCGCCCTGTCTCCTTTCCAACCCGAATGACCAGTTCTGCCCCATTCTCGAGATCAATCGCATCGCCCTCCAACGCGCCAATGCGCAACTTGGGACCCTGCAGATCGGCTAGAAGAGCGGTGTAAGTTCCCAATTCCGCATCCACCTTTCTCACCCGTTGGATGGTCTCACCGTGCACTTCGTGCTCTCCGTGAGAAAAGTTCAACCGAGCGACATTCATCCCAGCATTGATCAACTTGACCAATTGTGCCTCCGAATTGGAAGCAGGGCCCATCGTCGCAACGATTTTAGTCCGTTTCATTTCTATCATTTTCTTCAGTCAACAGCGGTTTCTGACAAATCAATCAAGGCCAAATGTTCGATGGCTCCTGATTGCAGCGGGTCAAGGGCTTGGATGTAATTGATCCCCTTCACACCGCGCATGCGTGCAATCGTATCCTCAATGGAGTTGAATTCATCCAAAATCTGGATCACATAATCCAACACGGCACCTCCTTGAAACCGAGCAATCGTGCCCCCTTGCACCTTGTTTTCAACCAAGTAAAAGGTCCGAACTTCCGCATCATCCTGTTCGATGAATCGGTAGACCGCGTGCTTGGATGTCCCCGATCGTTGCGGGATTTCCATCACATGGCTGAAACGAAATCGCCATTCGAGGTGCTGATTCAACGCCCACGAAAGACGATGCGGAGGCAGGTGACTGCTCAATCCAATGAGTTCAAAATCGCAGGAGTCTGCAAAATCTTCATCGAGCCACTGCATGCATCGCGAATATACCGCTCTTCATGGGATTTCAGGTTCCCAAAGGCCGCCAATCACCTTGTTTCATGGCATTTTCTGCCGCCCGCTGTTCGGCTAGTTTTTTTGAGGTCCCCGTTCCCTCAGAACAAGGTTGCCCATTCATCATGAGCTTGGCAAGAAATCGCGGGAACGGCGTTTCCTGGTCCTGCGTGGCCAAATCAATCACTTCGTACGCAATGGTGATGCCCTCAACTTGTGCCCAATGCTGAAGTGCGGATTTGTGATCCAATGGTTCTTCTATCGCTCGAAGCTGCGTTGAAGATAAAATGGCCTTGACCACGGCCGCTTTGGCTTTATCGTAGCCATGATCCAGGTACAGCGCACCAACAACAGCTTCAAGCGCATTGCCAATCACCGTATCAGGCAAATCATCGGGACCGAAAGTCGACTGAATGTGCTCGCCCAGTCCCAAGCGCCGCCCCATTTTGTTCAATGCCTTGCGGGAAACCAAATTGGATTTCTTCTGGGTCAACGGGCCTTCATCCTCTTCCGGAAAATGAAAGAACACCCAATCTGCTACGACCGCTCCGAGGACCGAATCGCCCAGAAATTCCAATCGTTCATTCGATCGCTGGTCATCGGGTAACTCAGGCCCCAGAGATACGTGCGTCAATGCCTGGCGGTACCAATGGCCGTTTCTCACGCGAAGGCCAAATGTTTTTTTCATGTAGGCCTGAACGACCTTGGAAACTTCATTGGACTTGCGCCCCCTTGCCCATCGACTGTTTGAAAGTAAACCCACTCCTGGGAATCAATCCATGGCTTTGAACAGGACCGAAGCGTTGTGTCCCCCGAATCCAAACGTGTTCGACAACGCTGCGCGAACCGTTCGCTCCTGCGCCTTGTTGAAGGTGAAGTTCAGTTTCGGATCCAACGCTTCATCCGGATGTTCGAAATTGATGGTCGGAGGAATCACGCCGTGCTTAATGGCCAAAATGCACGCAATGCCTTCAATAGCGCCGGCTGCACCAAGCAAGTGACCTGTCATCGATTTCGTTGAGCTGATGTTCAACGCATATGCGTGTTCTCCGAATACGCCTTGAATCGCTTTTGTCTCTGCTACATCGCCCAGCGGAGTTGATGTTCCGTGCACGTTGACGTAGTCGACCTCACTGGGATCCATTTCGGCGTCACTCAAGGCAGACTTCATGACGTTCAGCGCTCCCAATCCTTCCGGGTGTGGAGCCGTGATGTGATGCGCATCGGCACTCATGCCGCCGCCCACCATCTCACAGTAAATCGTGGCTCCGCGAGCCACTGCATGTTCGTATTCTTCGAGGATGATTGCTCCGCCTCCCTCACCCAACACAAACCCATCACGCGTTGCGTCAAATGGACGTGAGGCCTTTTCTGGCTCGTCGTTTCGCGTAGAAAGGGCTTTCAAGGCATTGAATCCTCCTATTCCACCCTCCGTAACCGCTGCTTCGGAGCCTCCCGTTACCATGACGTCGGCTTTGCCCAATCGAATGTAATTGAACGCATCAATCATTGCATTGGTGCCGCTTGCACAAGCCGAAACTGTGCAAAAATTCGGGCCTCGGTAACCGTAACGCATGCTGATGTGACCGGCCGCAATGTCCGAAATCATCATGGGGATGAAGAAAGGACTGAAACGCGGAATCCCTTCACTTCGGTGAAAGTTCAAGGCTTCATTCATGAAGGTTTGGAATCCCCCAATGCCTGAACCCCATATCACTCCTGCGCGATCTGGGTCCACACCCGATTCTTCGCCAAGAAGTCCCGCGTCCTTCAACGCCTCATCTGAACATACCACGGCGTATTGCGCGAACAAGTCCATCTTTCTGGATTCCTTGCGGTCCAAAAATTCGGACACATCAAAACCCTTCACCTCACAGGCAAATTGGGTTTTGAAATGTTCCGGGTCAAACTTGGTGATTGGGCCAGCACCGCTCACCCCGTTCACCAAACCCTTCCAATACGTTGGTATGTCATTGCCCAGGGGCGTAATCGCCCCTATGCCGGTAACAACAACCCTCTTGAGCTCCATGGAGCTGAGGTTATTTTACGTTCTCCGAAATGTAGTCGACCGCTTGGCCTACAGTGCTGATTTTCTCAGCTTGATCGTCAGGGATAGCGATGTTGAACTCCTTTTCAAACTCCATGATGAGTTCGACAGTGTCCAAAGAATCTGCTCCCAAATCATTTGTGAAACTCGCAGACAAGTTTACTTCTCCAGCATCAACTCCCAACTTATCGACGATGATCGCCGTGACTTTTTCTTGAATATCAGACATAGCTTAGCTGTTTTCGCGGCGCAAAGTAACCAAAGGAAGAGTTAACCTCAGCGTTTTTCGTGCAACTTTTCTCCTTACAGATTGTTTTCAGTGCCCTCAAAATGGAATTCTGTGGCTATCTCTTCAATTCTTTTACGTTGAATATCAGGTACTTGGCACCCGGATTTTGGGTAGCCAATGGGGATCAATAAAAATGCCTTTTCGTTGCTCGGCCGGCCTAAAATCTGTTCCAAAAATCGCATGGGAGAAGGCGTGTGGGTCAACGATGCTATGCCGCATTCGTGCAAAGCCGCCAGCAACATGCCACAAGCAATTCCTACGGATTCTTGAACGTAATAATGTTGGGCTCGGCCATTCGAAGCGTGAGGTTGTACCGACCATGACTGCCGGAAAACGGCAATCAACGCTGGGGCATCTTCCAAATGTGGCTTCAGATGGTCGGTGCCAAAAGGCTTGAGATCCTCTAACCACTCATCATTCATCCGGCCGTGATAATTTTCAAATTCCTCCTTTTCTGCAGCTTCCCGGATTTTTGCTTTCAACTTGGGATCTGTAATCAAACAGAAATGCCACGGTTGTTTGTGAGCCCCCGATGGGGCCGTACCCGCTGCCCGAATCGCAGCTCGCACAACATCAAGCGGAAGTGGATCCTTGGAGAAATGCCGAACCGTACGGCGCGATTGGAAGCGTCGCAGCATAGCTTGGGCGCGAGCCCGCATTTCCGACTCATCCAATCGTTCGAAATCGAGCGGTAGCATCGATTGCTTCTCCTCGCTCATGCCGTCAAATCAGTGTTTTTCCCAAGGGGGCTTTGCCTTATTTGGCGCATCAAATCACTGGCAAAAACAAATTCCTCCAATTCGGGAACCCCGCCCTTCAACAATCCTGAACGATCTCCCCTCCAGAGGACCGACCCTTCGTGCACAAAATGAATCGTATCACTTGCCTCCATCACGCTGTTCATGTCGTGGGAGACAACCACAGTGGTCATTTCGTACTCTCGGGTGATGTCGAGGATGAGCTTATCGATGACGATGGCGGTTTGAGGATCCAAACCGGAGTTGGGCTCATCACAGAAAAGGTATTTCGGATTCATCGCAATGGCCCGCGCAATACCCACGCGCTTCTGCATACCGCCGCTGCACTCGGATGGAAAGCGCGCTCCGGCATCCGGCAATTCTACCCGCTCCAAACATTCTGCTGCCCGGCGTGCGATTTCAGCATCAGACAAATCGCTGAACATCCTCAAGGGAAATTGTACATTTTGTTCGACGGTCATGCTATCAAACAGGGCCGACCCTTGAAACAACATCCCGATTTCCCTTCGAATGGCTTTTCGTTGAGCCACCGACATTGCCGTGAAATCTCGGCCATCGTAGGTCACGTAACCGCGATCGGGTTCAATGAGCCCAACGGTGCATTTCGTCATCACACTCTTTCCGCTTCCGCTTCTTCCAATGACAAAATTGACCTTTCCGCGCTCGAATGTCGCTTGAATATCCTTCAAGACATCGTTCTCCCCGAAAGACTTGTATAGGTGATTCAGCTCTATCATCATCAAGTCAATTCAGAAGCATTTGAGTCAGCAAAAGATTCGAAACCATGATGATGACCACGGACCAAACCACAGCCTTTGTGCTCGATTTGCCCACCTCTAAGGCGCCGCCATCGGCATAGTAACCGTGATAAGCCGATACGCTGGTCAAAATGAATCCAAACACTAAAGTTTTCGTCAACGCATAAATGACGTCATAGACTCTGAAATCCACCTGCATACCGTATTCAAAATCTGCCAGCGGACTCAAGCCAGTTGCCACACCAATCCAGGCACCAGCGCCCACACCCAAAAACATGCTCAAGATGACCAGAAACGGAATGATCAGCACTCCGGCAATCACTTTTGGCAAGATTAAGTAGTTCGCACTGTTCACCCCCATGATTTCCAATGCATCGATCTGTTCGGTCACGCGCATCGTTCCGATTTGCGACGCGATGTTCGAACCCACTTTACCGGCGAGAATCACCGGGATCAGCGTAGGTGAAAACTCCAAAATCATGGTCTGACGTACGGTGAAGCCAATGGTGTAAACCGGAATCCAGCCCCCGATTTGGTGCGCCGTCTGCAGGCAAATGACTGCGCCCATAAAAATGCTCAGCAACGCGACAATTCCAATCGATTGGAGGCCAATCGATTCCAATTCCGTCATCAGCAATTTCCTGAACACACTGAGTTTCTCGGGCTTTCTGAAGCTCCGTACCAGCAACTGGACGTACCGACCCAAATGAAACATTCCGCGCATGTGGCTAAGTTAGGGTGCGGCGGTTTACAGCACGTCCAAG
>JBMSHA010000130.1:0-5840 GCA_049416245.1 Flavobacteriales bacterium
GAAAAATTCAACCTCCTCGCCCACATCAGTGAAACGAAAAAAAAAGTCGGAGAAATTGCTGTCGGCCCCATCAAGGAGGTGCGCGCTTTTGTTCCCGGATTTTCAAGCCAAGACCGGACCCGCACGTTTCTCAAGGTACAAGACGGCTGCGACTATTTCTGTTCATTCTGCACCATCCCCCTTGCGCGAGGACGTTCGCGGAACGCGAGTATCGATGACACACTCCAGTCAGCGCAAGAAGCCGCAGCTCTCGGTGCCCGTGAAATCGTGTTGACCGGCGTCAATATTGGCGATTTCGGGAAAAGTACCGGAGAATCTTTTTATGATTTGGTTCGCCGATTGGATGAGGAAATTGATGTGGAACGGTTTCGCATCAGCAGCATCGAACCCAATCTCCTGACGCCGGATATCATCCGTTTTGTCGCTGATAGCACGAAGTTTCAGCCGCATTTTCACATTCCACTTCAAAGTGGCTCAGATGCCGTGCTCAAGTCCATGCGAAGGCGTTACCGCACTGCTTTGTATCGAGACCGAGTGGAAGCGATTCGCGATTGCCTGCCAAACGCGGCGATTGGTGTGGATGTCATCACGGGGTTCCCCAATGAGGACGAGGCTGCATTTCGAGAAACACAATCCTTTCTACTCGATCTTTCCATCAGTTATTTGCATGTTTTCACCTACTCCGAGCGGGCACGGACAACCGCGCCCCGTATGGAGGAAAGTGTACCGGTAGAACTTCGAAAGGAGCGCACGAAAATCTTACGTGCTTTATCGCTGAAGAAGCAGCGGCGACATTATGAGCAATTCCTGCACCAGGTTCGACCTGTATTATTCGAATCCGCGGTGGAAGATGGACTTCGATATGGGTATACGCCTGAATATGTCCGAGTCGCGATCCCAGAATCGCAGGCAGCGGCCAATCAGCTCATCAACGTTGAAATCCAAAAAATTCATGCCGCTGGATATGCTTCTGGAAGGACCGTTAGTCTCATCGAAAAAGGTTGATCAAAAACCATGTATCCTACTCTATACCATGCGTTTCTAGATATTTTTGGATGGGATATTCCCGCACTGAAGATTATCAACAGCTTTGGGCTCTTCGTCGCATTGGCATTTGTAGCCGCTGCGTTCACCTTGCGTCGGGAAATGGATCGCAAGCAGGCCTTGGGAATCTTTAATCCCCGACGCGTGCTCATCGAAACTGGAGGACCTATCTCCCCCATCGAGTACTTCACACAGGGTGCTGTGGGATTCATTTTAGGTTGGAAATTTTTGTATCTCGTTCTCAATGCCAAAACCCTTTTTGCCAACGGACTTCCGCAGCGCCACCTCTTCAGTTTGGAGGGCAGCTTGCCCCTAGGGTTGACCATGGCCCTGTTTTTCTTAGGCTGGAAATATTGGGAGTCGCGGCAAAACAAGGGGATAAAAAAGGAAAAGCGTGAAGTTGAAATACCAGCAAGCCAGCACGTTGGTGGTGTCGTAACGGCCGCAGCGATTGGTGGAATCACTGGAGCAAAACTTTTTCATCTCCTCGAATATCCAGATGAATTGGTGCGGTTTTTCACAGATCCATCATTGTCGAATTTTCTAGGAGGACTTACGATATACGGCGGCCTCATAGTCGGGGGTCTCGCGGTGTATGGATATGCACGGAAGCATAAACTTTCCTTTCTCCCACTGGCAGACGCTACCGCTCCGGGGCTGATGTTGGGCTATGGCGTGGGCCGTATCGGATGTCAAGTAAGCGGTGATGGTGACTGGGGAATTCCGAATGCACATCCTAAACCCCATTGGCTTCAATGGATGCCGGATTGGATGTGGTCATACTCATTTCCCAATAACGTGAACGGCGTATACGGGGTCAGACCTGCAGGCTACACCGGGAAATGGATTACTCCCGATGATCCGTGGCCCATTTTTGATGGATACGGAACCTACCTCGACCCGGGCGTCTTTCCTACCGCATTCTATGAAACGGTGGTGAGCCTTCTCCTCTTTGCTGTTCTCTGGAAACTCCGGAAATCCCTGCGCTTTCCTGGGCAGCTCTTCGCACTCTATTGCGTTTTCAATGGTATCGAACGATTTTTCATTGAAAAAATCCGCGTGAATGTCGAGTTTGACTTTCTAGGAATGACCATGACTCAGGCCGAATTCATTTCCATTGCAACCTTTGTGGGAGGTGCCGTGCTGTATTTCTTCATTCCGAAAGCCGCGGAAAAGAACCGTACTTAAACCTTTCATTCAAAGTTCCGTCTTCCCTTCAATGAGTGTTCAACCACAATTCGAACAACCTGAATGGATTGACGGGCTGTGCAACGACGATTCATCGAAAAGAGCGCGCGCCTTTCAAGCCATGATGGATGTTTGGCATCAACCCGTTTATCGATTCACTCGAACCCTTCTCGGACAGCACGAAGATGCGGCTGATGCCACACAAGAAACGTTCATTCAAGTCTTGCGTTCCATCGGGTCTTTCCGAAGGGAAGCCAAGTTCTCGACCTGGGTGTTCACCATTGCTCGAAGGAAAGCATTGGACTTGCTCCGGCAAAGAAAGCGCATCGAACATCTGAACGAAGAATTGGCCTTTGAAGCTCAATTGCACACATTGCAAACTGACCCCTTATTCGACGGGGACAGAGCGCTGCAGCGATTGCACGCGGCTGTACTGACCTTGCCAGAACGGCAAAAGGAAGTGTTCACTTTGCGGTACTTCAATGAAATGCCCTTCGGAGAATTGGCGCAAATTCTGGATTTATCCGAAGGCAGTGTGAAAGCGTCCTACTTTCATGCCAAAGAGAAAATCATGGAGCGCGTAACACTCGATTAAACCATTCACCCCATCTTACGTCAATAAAGCATGCAAACTCCCTTTAAAACACCGGATGGATTTTTCGAATCGCACCGAGAGGCCATTTGGGAAGCTGCCCAATCCGATTCACACCGCATACCTCATGCACCTGTCGAAGTCAAGCCAAGAGCACCTCTCGCGGTGGCAGCTGCAGTTGCAACCGTTATCATTGGAACTTGGTTCTTCACACTGCTGAATCAAAGCGAAGCATGAGAAACATTCGCTTGCCTCTGGGACAATACTCAACCTGAAGAATTGCAATTGAGTGAGGAAGATTTGAATCAATGGATTCAAGACGATTTACTTTTTCAGGATATCATGAACTCAGAAGATCTCCTTTGAACATTTCCTAAATGAAGCCTAAACATTACCCGAAATACACAGCGGTCTGCGCCTTCCTCCTCTTCAGCGCATTCGCTTTTGCTCAGCGACCAGGCGTTCCAGCTTGGGAGGATAATCCCGAAAAAGTTCAAGCACTTCGCATTGCTTACTATGTGGAACAGCTTGATTTAACTCCAGAAGAGAGCACACAATTCTGGCCTGTTTGGAATGCAATTGAGGATGAACTCAAATCCCACATGAAAAGCATTCGAGACGCCGAAGATAGAATTACCGCTGAGTTGGACGAGGATCAAATTCAACGTGAACTCGAAACCTTGAAACAACTTCAAATACACGGAATCGAAATGCGTATGGAGGCTATAGAAGAAGCTTCAAAAATCATAGGCTTCTCTCGTGCGGCACAGCTTCACCGAATTGAACGTGATTTTCGATCACGAATCATGCGCGCACGCATGCAACAGGGGCAACGTCCCATGGATAGACGCCCAAAACGCTGAAGTCAATCCCTGTTCAGTGGACGACGGTATGCTCTGCTAACCTTCATTGGGAATAAGGCAAACCCCGTTGATGCAGTAGCGTTTGCCCGTTTCAGTGGGGCCGTCTGGAAACACATGACCTAGGTGGCTATCACACGTACCACAACGCACTTCCACGCGAATCATTCCATGTGAGCTATCCAATCGCTCGGAGACGGCAGCTTCCATCCGCTCGCGATCAAAGCTTGGCCAGCCGCACCCCGAATCAAATTGGTGCGAACCGGAAAACAGTACGGTCCCGCAACCCTGACAGGCAAATGATTCCGCGGCGCCGGGTTTGTGAAAAGGAGAAGTGAATGGCCGTTCTGTTCCGTTTTGCCTCAACACGCGATATGCCTCAGGCGTGAGCAATTCACGCCATTCTTCTTCGCTTCGAAACACCTTTTCGGCTGGTGAGTTATTTCCCTCCTCCATGTCCCTTCCCTCCAGGCTTGCGGCTCTGGTTTTTTTGCCCCCCTGAATTGAAATTTCGATTCTTCGAATGTCGATTTCCAGAATTGCCACCACCCCTTCCCGGGTGACGTCCATTTCCCCCTCGGCTTCCTTTGGGCGAATATTCGGGTCCATTGCCCAATCCCTCAGGGAGCGGGATTTTGGGAACAGTCTTCTCAATGAGACGCTCGATGCGCCCGAATCGCTGTTGATCATCCGGATTGACGAGGGTCACCCCTTCGCCATCTCGATCAGCACGAGCCGTTCGACCAATGCGGTGCACGTAGTCCTCTTCATTCGGCGGCACGTCGTAATTAACCACCAATTCGATGTTGTCGATGTCGATTCCTCGGCTCACCACATCGGTGGCGACGAGAATTGGAAATTTACGTTGCCTAAAGCCCAACATGACTTCTTCTCGTTCGGATTGATCTGCATCCGAAGAAATCCGTTCACATCGAATGCCAGCTTTCTTTAACACACGTGTAATTTGGCTAACCGTCCGCTTTCGTGAGGTAAAAACAATACCTGAACCCACATTCCGCTCCTTCAACAAACGCACCAGGACATCATCCTTTTGATGATCGAACAAAATGTAGGCGCCTTGTTTGATTTTTTCCGCCGGCTTGGAAAGGGCCAATTTGACCACCTCAGGATCGCGCTGCAAGTCACGAGCAAGGGTCTCAATTCGATCCGGCATGGTGGCACTGAACAAAAGCGTTTGGCGCTCTTTTCGGCACTTTTCCGCAATCCGCATGATGTCCCCGAGAAATCCCATATCCAGCATGCGATCCGCCTCGTCTAAAATCAAGCATTCCAATTCCGAAAGGTCCACATAGCCCAAGGTCAAATGGGATAAAAACCGGCCCGGCGTTGCAATGATGATGTCAGCACCCTCAGTCAGGGCCGTCTTTTCCCGTGTAAAATCGTGTGCACTGCCACCGCCATAAATGGCAAGGCTGGTCACTTTCGCGTAATAACCGAATCCCTCGACAGCTTGGTCAATCTGCAACGCCAACTCACGCGTGGGGACCACAATGAGGGCCTTTGTTTTCCCATTATCTTCCGTATCCAAGATGCGATCGATGATGGGCAACAAGAATGCCGCGGTCTTTCCGGTACCCGTTTGAGCAATGCCGAGAAAATCTTTGCCTTTGAGAATGCTCGGGATAGCCTGTGCCTGAATGGGTGTTGCCTGTTGAAATCCCATGGCATCTAATGCGTCTAAGACGTCAGGATGCAGGGGCAACTCGTCGAAGCGCAAGCGCTTTATATCTTCTTCCACGGCATGAAGTTACTGCGGTTGCAACCAATCCACTGTGTAAGCTGTTATAAATTTACCACCAACTCTTAGTTGAGCAGTAACGTACCCCTTATCAAATGACGTTGAAACAACTCATTCTTGGCTTCATTTGTGCGTTTATTGCGTTCTCAACACCACAGGAAGTGCGGGCAGCTCACGCCATGGGAGGCGAGGTTTACTACAATTACCTCGGAGACGGTGACTTTGAAATTACGTTGATTTTCTATCGAGAGTGTTTCAGCAGCGGTGTTGAACCCAGCGGCTGGCAAAACGGAGGAACCAATCTCGATCCCGAAATCACCTTGGGAATTTTCGAAGAGAACACCCCCTACGATTCTTATACGGTTTCGCTCACAACATCCTCCATCGTACCCTTAGA
>JBMSHA010000131.1:0-5835 GCA_049416245.1 Flavobacteriales bacterium
CGGTTACCTGGTCCGGCTCGCCATCAAATCGAGCGTGGGGGTCATACCAGGCAACGCAAGGAGAAGCGGCCAATTGCGGTTGATCAATCCAGCCCGGAATTCCGAACCATTCACCAGACTCAAAATCATCCAACAACCGGTTCCAACGCTTGCGCAGCGGATTAGGGACTGAGGCATCGGCGAGGCTTCGGCGCACATGACGAACGGTTTGCTCAACTTCTACGACCAAAACCGCATCTTGTGGAATCAGCGGTGGCCAACCGGACAACCCCCAACCCAAATGCGAAGGCACCAAGGCCAATCCACTTCCTCCATCACACAACAAGGACGCAAATTCATGAAATCCAGCCGGCCAATCAGAACGATCCCAATAAAACGACAACGGATTCTCATGCGGCCATTGGTACAAAACCGTACTGTCCAAAAGTGAAACCTGCCCGACCCATTCGATGGTATCTCCTTTCTCCAAACACGCCTCACTCCCTCTTGCCTCAGCCGACCAAAACCTCAATCCTGCCGGAGTGATTTGGTTTGGGCGTTCAAACTTTTCATCCCAAGATTGCGCAATGGAATCGAGCAATTGAGTTTGTATCGCAAGCTTCCTCTGGTTGAATTCGATCAGTGCTTCTTGCGAAACGAACCCAACAGCTTCGTCATGTTGTTGATTCCCATCGCATCCGGCAAGCGCGAAAAAGAAGATCAACAACCCAATACATCCCAGGCATTTCATGACGATCGAATCAAATGACGCCAAACCAATCCATCCTTTGTTCCTCAACGAGCGCTTCAAGGTCATCAAGCGTTCCTGCTCTGTAGATGCCTCCGGCCGCATTGGTGTGCCCTCCTCCATCAAAGTTCGCCGCCGCGATAGCTCGCACATCAATCGCTCCGACGGACCTGAAACTGAGCTTGATGGCACCAACATGCGATTCTTTCGCAAAAATGGCCGCACGCACGCCTGCCAAGCCCAACGCTCTGTTGACCAATCCTTCCGTATCTCCGGGCTGGTAATGAAAGCGCTCCAAATCAGCTTGGGCAAGCGAAATCATAGCCAAACCAACATCTGGCCACACCTTAAGCCTTTCACTCATTGCAAAACCGTGCAACTGTACTTGGTCAATGGATTGTTGATCAAATGTTTGTTCATGCACAGACGCATGATTCATTCCCGTTGCCAACAAATGCATCAGCACTTCATGGGTATGAACCGTTACTGAGGGGAAACGAAACGAACCCGTATCCGTCATGATCCCCGTGTAGATGCAAACTGCCGTATCCTGGTTGATTTCCTCGATATGCCCCCATCCCAGAATCAAGTCAAAAATCAATTCACATGTCGAACCGCACGCCGGGTCAGAAAACAGCCGATCCGAGAACTCCTCTGGGTTTTGGTGGTGATCAATAACCCACTTTTTGGCAGGCGATTCGCGAAGCGCCTGCTCCATCCCTCCTGTCCGACTCGGCCCATTGAAGTCCAAACAAATGAGGATGTCCGCGTCCTGCAACAAGCCCTCCACCTTGGTTGGATTTTCTTCATGAAACTGAGCCACCTCCGTTCCCGGCATCCACTTCAAATTGCTGGGAAAGCGATCTGGAAAGACTGGACTTGCATGAATTCCTTTGGATTTCAAATGATTGACCAGGCCCATAACAGAGCCCACAGCGTCACCATCGGGAGAGCGATGGGCTGTCACCACAATGCGGTCTGCATTTTGCAATTCAAGCCAACAAGCGCTAGCCTCCTCAGAGATCATGATCGCGGAAGCTCGTTCCTGTATGATTCCATTCAAGTCCATGCTGCGCAAGTTACCACGTCCTACCTTTGTACCATGCGCATCGCTTTCATGTTTATCGCTGTGTTCTTCACATTTGAGCCCACGGAACCCGTGAACCGCTCGATGACATTGCACGATTTTCATTACAGCCGACTCAACCTCGATTGGAGTGAAGAATCCTCGACATGGCAAGCCATTTTGCGGGTATTTACCGATGATTTAGAGGAAGCACTGAGTCGGCAGCATGGTATGCCGGTATCCTGGAAATTAGGGGACGATCGTGAACATGGAAAAGCCGACGAGAGCATTGAAGCCTATACCGTTCAGCATTGGCAACTTTTGAATTCGGAAGATGCTGCCATCCCTTGGCAATTCGTAGGAAAAGAGGTTGACTTCGATTTGACATTCATCTACCTCGAGACGGATTCCATGGGTTTCATGCCAAACCTGACATTCACGAGCGATGGCTTCTTTGAACTTTTCTCGGATCAGGTCAATGAAATTTCCGTGAATGCACAAGGAAATTCACATAGAATTTGGCTGACCTCAGAAGACCCAGCTGAGCCTCTTTTCCCTGCTAGCCATGACTAAGAAAGAGAAAGTCACCTTCATCATGGATTCGCTTCAGCGGTTGTATCCCCATCCGCCGGTTCCCCTTGACCATTCAGATCCCTACACGCTATTGATCGCGGTATTGCTCTCTGCACAATGCACTGACGAGCGTGTGAATCAGGTGACTCCGGAATTATTCCGGGCTGCCGATTCACCGGAGAAAATGGTAGAAATGGACGTCGCAGATATCAAAGGAATCATCCGGCCGTGTGGTCTATCACCAGCCAAATCAAAAAACATCCACCGACTTTCGGAGATGCTCTTAGAGTTCCATGGCGGTCAAGTTCCCGCTGATTTCGACGCGCTAGAGGCGCTGCCTGGGGTCGGCCACAAAACCGCATCAGTGGTGATGGCACAAGCCTTTGGCGTTCCATCCTTTCCAGTCGATACCCACATTCATCGCTTGATGTATCGATGGGGATTGACAAACGGCAAAAACGTTGAACAAACCGAACGCGATGCAAAGCGGTTGTTCCCACGAGAACGATGGAACGATTTGCATTTGCAAATCATCTTTTACGGCCGCGAATACAGCCCAGCGCGCGGCTTGAAGTGGGATCAAGATTTCCTATTGCAGCAATGCGGACGAGCGAGCGAAATCAAAAAATGGAAACCCCTGGACCTTTGAGCCATCGCAGATTCACCAGCTTTTATTCCTCCCGGCTGCCTTTGACCGATCGCTTGTTGAAGCAAATACGGGAATTGACATGGCTGATGTGGCAGTGGCTCCTCAACGGAAGCCGACCACGAGCTCTGCTGGTTTGGCCCGAAATGCCCTCCCGCCGCGCGGCTCTGTATAAAGTGGCCCGGTCGATGGGATTCGAGCTCACCAATCAATTTCGTGAAAACGCCGTTTTGGGCATTCGATTCGAAGACAAAACCGAGAAATTAAGCACGTTTGATCCACCACAAAAGTCGAGCATTTCCTGGTGGAACGTTGCCTGCAATGACATCCGCAAATCCACTTTGGAGGTCGCGCACCGGAAGGTTTTTGGATACGGCATGGCCATCGATCCAACAACGTATATTGGAAAGATTGTCGTGAAAAGTGATGAAAACGCGGTGCATGATGGCCAGGTCATTCAGGGGCCTATCCTTGCCGCATCCCTTCGATCTGAATCGGTATACCAACTTGAAATTCAAAACACCGACGCCAACGGCCGCCATTTTGATTACCGGGTGGTCTACATCAAAGGGCACATCCCTGTTGTCTACATGAAATACAAACGGATGCAAACGCGATTCACAAATTTGACCGATGACGTCCTCTTGTTACCTGATAACCAATGCTTTTCTAAGGAAGAAAAAGGAAACATGGGACGTTTGGCCGGTCAATTGGGCGTTGACTACGCCGAATTCGATGTTTTACGTGATGCCCGCTCCGGCAAAATCTACGTAGTCGATGTTAACCCCACACCGTGGGGGCCTCCAGCGGGCTTGGATGCAGAACAGTCAGAAGTGGCAATCAAGAAGATGGCTGAAGTCTTTCGTCAGTCAATCTTAGAGTCCAACAAATAGGCTTTCAGTGCGGAGTACTTTCCGCTAATACGGACGCTGCTCTTCTTCTTGTCCAAACACCCTTGAAGGCTGTGGGGCACCGCAGGGACCTCTCCCGTTGCCTGCTGGACAACATCTCCAAATTTGGCCGCATCCGCTGTTGCCAAGACTGCTGTGGGACCGATCATTTCGGTGTCTGCAATAGCGCAAAGCCCAACGGCTGTATGCGGACAAACCAACGATTGGTGACGCTTCCAATGGGCCTTCATTTCCGCAAGCGTTCGTGCATCAGAATAACCGGATGCTGATAGATGCTGGCGCAACGATTCAACTCCCGGACCCAGCAACCATTCCAAGCGCGGACGGTTACTCGGATCCCCAACATCCATCGCATTCGAGCATGTCTGAATGGACGTCTTCGCCGTGAATTGACCGCTTTTCAAATATTTCGCCATGCCATCGTTGGCATTTACCGCTGCGACAAATTTCCGCGCCGGCATTCCCATGCGCGCAGCCAAAACCCCTGCAGCAATGTTCCCGAAATTGCCACTCGGCACGACGAAATTCAATGCTTCACCCGCCTGCATGGTGGCCCAAGCAAAGTAAATCGCCTGAGGCATCCAACGACCAATGTTGATCGAATTCGCACTCGTCAAAGGCCGCATATTTTGCAGCTCTTGGTCTAAAAAAGCCTCCTTGACCATGGATTGGCAGTCGTCAAAAGCCCCGTCAATTTCCAGCGCCACAACGTTCTCACCGACCGTCGTCAGCTGTTGTTCTTGGATGTAACTGATCCGGCCACTGGGATACAAAATCACGACGTCAATATTGGGCACGTTAAAAAACCCTTGAGCAACCGCAGAGCCTGTATCTCCGGACGTCGCAACCAAGACCGTGAGGCGTTCCTCGGAAGTTTCGCCCAACAACCTTGACATGACGCGCGCACCGACATCCTTGAATGCAGCGGTGGGACCGTGAAATAGTTCCAGCATGTGCAACTCCTCAGCGATCGGCTTCAGCGGGATGGGGAAATTCAATGCTTCGCCCAGTACTATTTCAAGACGGTCTCGGGAAATTGCGGGGGTGACAAGTGGCGCCAATATGGCCGCGCCCAATTGGGCCAAATCCATGCCGTGCATCGCCTCCCAATCCAATTCAGGGATTTGTTCGGGCACGTAGAGCCCTCGATCCGGAGCAAGGCCTTCTCGCAAGGCCTCTGAGAAGGTCCTGCGAATGGATCTGTTGGTCAGGCTGTGGTACATCATGATATTACGCGGGCTCCTTGGAGAGATATCTCCGTGATATACAATTCAAAAGGCACCGCTTCCACCTTCATGATTTCCGAGAGCTTCGAGGCAATGACATGCGCATCCTCCCGGCTCATGGCAATGTGAAAACTGGATGGACCGCTCCCTGCGATTCCCATTGCCCGCGCGCCGCTTCCCATAGACGCTTCACGCATCTGCTTAAAATGCGGAATCAATCCTTGGCGATGAGGTCCGACCAACAGGTCATCCATGTTCAATGCCGCCTCGGCTCCATTTCCTTCAAAACATGCTGCTATGAAGGTGGCAAACAGAGCACTTTGTCTCACGGCATCCTTCAGTGGAACGCTTTCCGGAAGAACGGCACGCGCCTCAGAAGTCCGAATCGTGATTTGAGGATGCAACAGCACCAAATGCCAATCCCGAGGAGCTGGAATTTGTTTGATGCTTCCATCCGGACCGCTCAATACCAATCCTCCTAGAACTGCGGGAGCCACGTTATCTGAATGACGGGCGCCGCTGGCCAATTCCTCTCCGTCGAGCGCAAAAGGGATAAGCTCGTCCGGTCGAAGTCCAGCTTCCAATAAGGCATTTACGCCTACCACGGCTCCGGCCGCACTGGAAGCGCTCGACCCCAAACCACTGCCCGGTTTGACTTTTTTGATCAATTCGATTTCCAAACCGCA
>JBMSHA010000132.1:0-5799 GCA_049416245.1 Flavobacteriales bacterium
CCCCAGGCGCAGACTGGATGACGTTGATGGTCACTTCTTCTTCGCCTGTGCATCCCGCCGGTGAGGAAATAAGTGCGGTATATGTCGTGGTTTCTGTGGGGCTTGCTGTGGTGGTTTCTGATGTCGGAGAGCCCAATCCCGACGTCGGGCTCCACAACACCTCACTGCCCCCGGTGGCTTCGAGTTCGACCACATCGCCCAAGCAAATCGTCATGTCGGGGGAAATCTCGGTCTGAAGCACTTCCACCACCACCGTGACTTCGGCTGTTCCCACGCCGCAGGTGTTGCTGTCTTCGACCGTATAGGTAGTGGTTTGGGTGGGGGTCACGGTCGGATTCGGGACAGAAGGATCATCCAGCGTCGGATGGGGTTGCCATTGGAGAGCGGACGTGCCGTACGCTTGAAGCGTGGCGGATTCCCCTTCACAAAGCGGAGGGATTCCATCGATCAACGGTTGTGGAATGTCCTCAATGAAGAGACTCACAAATGCCGTATCAGGCTCAAGGCATCCCGCGGATCCTGTGACATCCGATACGACGAGCATGATGTCCCACTCGCCGGGTGTCGCGTAGATGTATTCGGGGTTTTCCTCATCACTCGTGTTGAGGTCGCCGAAAAACCACTCGTAATTGGTGCCGCCGATGCTGTTGTTGATGAATTGAATCGGTTCCCCAGCACAAATGATGTCCGGTGCATCGATGTCGATGTCCGCAACCAATGAACCGAGGTTGAATTTGAAGACACCGAGGTTGCAGTTGGTGGAATTGTTCACGCCAGACCAAGCCCCGACCGTGGTGGGGAAATCGTCCCAACCTCCGCAGCCCGCGCACACCGCTTGGTAGACGGTACCGTTTTTGTCAAAGCGCGATGTGCCGCCGTCGACGTGTTCGTTTGAAAAAGGCCCGCCGAAATACGTTCCGTACGTGAGGTCTGCAGCTTCGGGGGCAAGGACACCGAGCCAAAAATCACTGCCGTCCGTGCTTATTTGAAAAGCACCCGCCGTCGTAGGCATTCCGTTTGTTGTGGATTGATTGGCATATCCGCTATTGGAGGAATTCGTTTGCCCTCCCCAACCGCTGATGTACATCTCATCGCAATCGGACACCAAAAACGCCGTCGGACTGATATCGACGCTGGTCATGGGCAATCCCACGCGTGTCACAAAATCAACCTCCTCCAAGTTTTCCGTAAGCCGCGTCACGAATGTGCTGCCGTTCGGATTGCTGTCGTAAACATCCCCGACCAATTGCAAGTCGCTGCCCACCGTTTGCCCGCACAAATGCGGCCGGTCATCCGAATCGAGTTGAACGAAATACGCTTGGTCGTAGTCGTCCGTTCCGAAGTATGTCGCGGCCGCTAAAAACGGCACGCCGTTGTAATCGATCGAAAACACATGTCCATCCACATCGCCCGCCCAATCCGGTTGGTAAGCACCCGGGGTGGTAGGCAAGTCATCGCTCTTTGTACCCCCTGTCACATAGGCCAAAATCTGCCCCGCCGCGAATTGAATCCCAAAAGCCGCATCATCCGAATTGCCGCCGAAATAAGTGGAAAACTCCAGGTTTTGCAGGTCATTTGAGAGCCTGAATACCACCGCATCGCTAGCGCCGCTGAGTCCCGGGTCCAGCGCGTCCACCATAGGGAAGTCATCGCTCCGGGTGCTTGTCGCCACCCATACCGCCCCGGCGGGATCAATGGCAATTTCACCGCGGCACACGTCCCCGTAATTGTAATTGAGTTTTTCACCGAGGTTTAATCCGTCATTGCCCGATCCGCCAACAAATGTCGAAGCGACCAGTGATCCGTCGACACCGTCAATTCGGGAGATGATGATGTCACATCCGTTGTCATACGAACCGTAAAAATGATTGGCTCCTAAATCGATGAAAGGTCCGCCTATGAAATCGGGCTGGTAGGCATCGGTTGATGTCGGAAAATTTTGGGAAGATGTGGTCCCCATAACATAGATGTCGCCATCAGCGTCGGTCACCAAACTGTGTGGGTATTCCCGCATAGATCCCCCGAGGTAAGTGCTGTATTCTAACGTGGATCCATCGGATGAAAAGACGCTGATGCCGAAATCAAAATCGCCGCCCGCGAATGCGTTGCTGATTGCGCCCGCCGTCGTCGGGTACCCCGCCCCGCGCACTCCGGAACCGCCTATCAATCGGCCAGCATCGTCATAAGCCGCAGTGAATCCCCAACTGTCCGCCGAAGACCCCACAAACGAAGCAAATTCAATCTCAGGGTCTATGACGAGTTTCCGTTGGGCGTCATAAGGGCCCAATTCAAATCGGATGATTGAAGATCCGTCGGCTTGCACTTCGAGAACGTATGCACATTCTACCTCTTCCAAGCGAGAACCATTTACTTGATACGCATATGGCCGTGCTTCTGACACATGCCCCCAAACGCCGGTGCTCGCCTCACCCGCAACCCATTCAGGTCCGATCAGGTGACGCAGTGACCCATCATCAAGCAGCCGCGTTTCAAAACCTGAATACTGAATGGCGATTTGCGCCGGGTCCGCCCCGGGATCTACATGCCAATCGGTTTTGATGTGCATTCCATCGCCCCGCTGACCGTCAATGATTGCATCAACACCCGGCCAAACCTCTCGGACGGCGTATCTGCCCACCGGCTTCAATCCTTCCGCCCATTGCTCAGAATCTTGCCCGCGATAATAGGATACGCGATGATGTGCCTCTGCTCCGGTGATATCGTAACGCGCTTCCAAATTGCCCCCCACCCATTTCACTTCCAGCACTTCCGTCACCAGAGGTCCTGCTGGAGTTTCATGCAGCGCCAACGCGTCGTACCCTGCACCGAGCATTGCCGCCTTCCACCCGGTCGCCGTGAGCCAAACATCGCCTCCGCTCACGCGAGCCGAAGCACGAACCTCATCGGGCCACTGCCCCCCATTTGGCACGAACCATACTCCCTCAGGAACCTGCGCATGCTGCACCGTTCTTCGGTTTTTTGAATCTGACGCCTCGGCGTGAAAAACCACACCGGACAGTGCAAGCAAACTGAGTATGAATTTGTGGACCGTCATTCCTAACAAATAACGGCAAAATGAACCAACGGGTTGCCTCTACAGGCCGAGGATTATGCCAATTGCTCCGTGAGCAAACGCATTTCAATCACCGGAGACATTCGCTCATGTAAAATGCGGTAAACGGAATCGGCAATGGGCATATCAACTCCGAATTTCTGGTTCAGGTGATGAATGCCATTCGATCCGTTGAATCCCTCAGCTACCATGTTCATTTCCATGATGGCTCCTTTCACGCTGTACCCCTTGCCAATCATCATACCCAAAGTGCGGTTCCGGCTGTGCGGGCTGTAAGCTGTTACCAGCAAATCTCCGAGGTAAGCACTCTCTTTGACATCGCGATCGTGCTGGTGAACTGCAGCCAAAAACCGCTTCATTTCCTGAGAAGCATTGGAAATCAAAACGCTGAGGAAATTGTCCCCGTATCCGAGGCCGTAGGCGATTCCGGAGCCGATGGCGTAAATGTTCTTGAGCACCGCTGCCAATTCTACGCCGACCACATCTTCACTGGTTTGGATCCGGATGTACCGGGTGGCCATGGCATCCGCCACGGTTTGGGCTATGTGCAAGTCGGGGCACGCTACGGTGAGGTAACTGAGCTTTTCGCGGGCCACTTCTTCGGCATGGCAAGGTCCAGCGATCAAGCCTATGCGCTCGTAGGGCACATGGAGTTCTTTGTGCAGGTAACGCGCCGGGATGCTGTGGTATTCCACCACCATGCCCTTGATGGCGCTGATGATGATTTTATCTTGAACGCGCTGCGGCTTGAATTCCTTCATGGTCGCATCCAGGTATCCAGAAGGGATGGCGAAAATGAGGATGTCGCAGGCATCAATCACCGCCTGCAGGTCTGTGGTAACGTGAATCCGTGAGGTGTCAAACTCGATGCTTTGGATGTACCGTGGGTTGCGACCGTATTGCTCGAGGTGCTCGCGGGTGTCGTCGCGGCGCACCCACCAATGCAGTTCATCGATGTTGGTGAGGAGCATTTTGGCGATGGCAGTCGCCCATGAACCACTGCCGATCAGGCCAAAACGGGGTTTGGAATCCATGCAGCAAAGGTAATCGAGTCAGGCGCTACCTTTGCAGACGCATTTGATACCCTGTTGCACAACCCTTGAACCATGAGCGACGACCTCCTGAAAAAAGTCATCAGCCACGCCAAAGAATACGGCTTTGTCTTCCCGTCCAGTGAAATTTACGACGGTCTTTCTGCGGCTTACGATTATGGCCAACTCGGCGCCGAGCTGAAGAACAACATCAAAAACTACTGGTGGACCGCCATGGTGCGCATGCACGAAAACATCGTGGGCATTGACGCGAGCATCTTCATGCACCCCACCACCTGGAAAGCCTCCGGGCACGTCGACGCCTTCAACGACCCGCTCATCGACAACAAGGACAGCAAAAAACGCTACCGCGCCGACGTGCTCATCGAGGAGCACATCGCGAAAATCGAAGCCAAGATCAACAAAGACGTTGAAAAGGCGGCGAAGCGGTTTGGCGACGCGTTTGACGAAAAACAATTCCGTGAAACCAACGGCCGAATTCTCGATCGTCAGAAGCAAATCGACGACATCAACAGCCGGTTCAAAGCCGCGATGGATGCAGAGGATTTGGCCGGTGTCAAAACGCTGATTGAAGATTTGGAAATCGCCGATCCGGACACGGGAAGCCGCAATTGGACTGACGTGCGCCAGTTCAACCTCATGTTCAAAACCGAACTCGGTGCTGTGAGCGGCGACAGCGGCATCATCTACCTACGCCCAGAAACGGCGCAAGGAATTTTCGTGAACTACCTGAACGTCCAAAAGAGCGGACGCATGAAGCTGCCGTTCGGGATTGCCCAAATCGGAAAGGCCTTCCGAAACGAAATCATCGCTCGGCAGTTCATCTTCCGCATGCGGGAATTCGAGCAAATGGAGATGCAATTCTTCGTCAAGCCCGGCACGCAAGGCGAGTGGTACGAGTATTGGAAAGAAGCCCGCCTGAAGTGGCACAAAGCCCTCGGCTTCGGTGAAGGCATGCACCGTTTCCACGACCACATCAAGCTCGCCCACTACGCCGACGCCGCAGCCGACATCGAATTCAACTTCCCGATGGGATTCAAGGAGCTCGAAGGCATCCACTCGCGCACCGATTTTGACTTGCGTCAACACGAAGAGTACAGCGGCCGTAAACTCCGGTACTTCGATCCCGAGACGCAAGAGAGTTTTGTACCCTACGTAGTCGAAACTTCGATTGGTCTCGACCGCATGTTCCTCGCAACGCTCAGTGCGGCTTACAACGAAGAGACCCTCGAGGACGGTTCGGAGCGCACCGTATTGAACATTCCGGCGCCGCTCGCGCCGGTAAAAGCGGCGGTGTTGCCGTTGATCAAAAAGGATGGGTTACCGGAGAAAGCGCGGGAGGTTTTGGCCTTGCTCCAACTCGAACACAACGTGCAATACGACGAAAAAGACGCCATCGGACGGCGCTACCGACGCCAAGATGCCATCGGCACGCCGCTCTGCATCACCGTCGACCACGATACCTTGACGGACAACGCCGTCACCATCCGCGACCGCGACACGATGACACAAGAACGCGTCGCCATCGCCGACCTCGCCGCTCGGGTACATGAGAAAGTAGGACTCGCCCAATTGTTTGCCAACGCATGAACATGACCGACATCGACTTCCAAGGACAACGCGCCTTGATCCGTGTAGATTTTAACGTACCGTTAAATGAGGCGCGCGAAGTAA
>JBMSHA010000133.1:0-5779 GCA_049416245.1 Flavobacteriales bacterium
CCGTCTCTTCTTCCAGGAACTTCGTGGTAAAGTCACCGCTACGGAAGCGGTCGTTTCGCATGAGACGTTGGTGAAAAGGGATGGTCGTTTTGACTCCTTCAATGACGTACTCATCCAGTGCACGCTGCATCTTCAAAATGGCTTCCTCACGCGTTTGTGCCACCACAATCAATTTCGAGATCATCGAATCGTAGAATGGCGGGATTTGATATCCAGCATAAACGTGCGTGTCCAACCGAACACCGTGACCGCCCGGTGCATGATAGTCCGTGATTCGACCCGGGCAAGGAGCGAAATTGCGTGCAGGGTCTTCCGCATTGATTCGGCATTGGATGGCGTGCATCTGCGGGTAGTAGTTCTTCCCGCTGATGTTTTCTCCGGCAGCCAATTTGATTTGCTCCTTGATCAAATCGTAATTCACCACTTCCTCGGTGATGGTGTGCTCCACCTGAATCCGGGTGTTCATTTCCATGAAGTAGAAATCACGGTTGGCATCCACGAGGAATTCCACCGTGCCTACGCCCTCGTAATTCACCGCTTCGGCGGCTTTGATGGCAGCCTTTCCCATTTTCTCGCGCAACTCATCGGTCATGAAGGGAGATGGAGTCTCTTCCACCAATTTCTGGTGTCGGCGTTGGATTGAGCAGTCGCGCTCGGAAAGGTGACAAGCCTTTCCGCGTTGGTCAGCTGCAATCTGGATTTCAATGTGACGCGGCTCCACCACGAATTTCTCCATGTACATGCCATCATTCCCGAATGCAGCACCTGCTTCTCGCCGGGTGGATTCCCACCCTTCCGCAAGTCCTTCGGGGTCGTGGCATACTTGCATGCCTTTGCCACCACCTCCGGCTGTTGCCTTGAGCATCACCGGATATCCGATTTTTTTAGCCACCTTCTTCGCCTCGTCCAGACTCCCCAAGATTCCCTCGTTACCCGGAATTGTCGGAACTCCGGCGGCTTTCATGGTGGCTTTGGCGGACGCTTTGTCACCCATGGCTTCAATCATGGCTGGGCTCGCGCCTATGAATTTGATTTGGTTTTCAGCGCAGATGCGGGAAAACTCAGCATTTTCTGATAAAAAACCGTAGCCGGGATGGATAGCGTCTGCATTGGTGATTTCCGCCGCAGCAATGATTTTGGGAATCGCGAGGTAGGAGTCGGAACTCTTGGGAGGGCCGATGCACACCGCTTCATCCGCGAAGCGCACATGCAGGCTGTCTGCGTCGGCAGTTGAATAGACCGCGACGGTTTTGATGCCCATTTCTTTGCACGTGCGGATGACGCGCAGGGCAATTTCCCCACGATTTGCAATCAGGATTTTCTTAAACATGGCGAAGGGGTTCAGGATGGATCAACCAAGAACAGCGGCTGATCGTATTCAACAGGGCTGTTGTCGTCGACCAAAATCTTGACAATCTTTCCGTTGACTTCTGATTCGATTTCGTTGAAGAGCTTCATGGCTTCGATGACGCAAACCACATCGCCCGTGCTGATGGATTTCCCGACCTCGACAAACGGATCTTTGTCGGGCGATGAACGGCGATAGAACGTGCCAATCATGGGAGATTTGACGGTAATGTAGTTGTCTTCTTTCGAGGTTGCTTTCGCTTCTGGAGCCGGCGCTGCCGGTGCGGCGACGACTGGTGCGGCCGGCATCGCTGCTGCTACAGGCATGGGGACTTGGATCGCTGCCTCCATTCCGGTTGCGCCTTTTTTCTTTGGTATTTCAGACTTGATGGTAATCTTGAAGTCCTTCTTTTCAATTTCCACCTCGGTGACACCCGCTTTTGCGATGAATTTGATGAGGTCTTGGATTTCGTTGATGGTCATATTGATGACAATTTAGAGGCCAAATTTAGTAGCTTTTTTTTTCTGTGGGCGACTCAAACGCGTTGCATTAGCTGTTATAAGCCCATTGGAGGTAGACTGCGCCCCAGGTGAATCCTCCACCGAAGGCCGCCAAAATGATGTTATCACCGGCATTCAGTTTGTTCTCCCAATCCCGCAGGCATAAGGGGATTGTGGCGGCCGTGGTGTTGCCGTATTTCTGGATGTTGATCATGACTTTTTCTGCGGGCAGGCCCATTCGACGCTGGGTGGCGTCAATGATGCGGAGGTTCGCTTGGTGCGGAACCAGCCACGCTACATCCTCGGGAGCGAGGTTGTTTTGTTGCATGATATCATAACTCACATCAGCCATGCCTTTGACAGCTGCCTTGAAAACGGGTTGACCGTCTTGATAAATGAAATGCTCACGTGCATCTACGGTCTCGTGAGACGGTGGGAATAGGGACCCGCCCGCTTTTTGGCGCAAGAAATTCGCGCCCCCTCCGTCGACGTGCAATTTGTGATCGATGATGCCGTATTCCTCGGATGGCTCGAGCAGCACCGCCGCCGCGCCATCGCCGAATAAAATGCAGGTTGTGCGATCGGTGTAGTCAATGATGGAACTCATTTTGTCCGCACCGACGATGACTACTTTTTTGTATTGGCCGCTTTCTACAAATTTCGCTCCCGTAGTCAGGGCGAAAATGAAACCGGAACAAGCAGCGCTCAAATCGTAACCCCAAGAATTCACGGCACCGACTTTGGCTGCAATGAGGTTGGCAGTGGCCGGGAAGTGCATATCGGCGGTGACCGTCGCACAAATAATCAGGTCAACTTCTGCGGCATCTATTCCGCGTTTTTCCAAAAGCTCTTTGACCGCCTCAGCGCCCATATCCGAAGTGGCTTTTGCAGGGTCCTTGAGGATTCGACGTTCTTGGATACCCGTTCTCGAACGGATCCACTCGTCATTGGTGTCGACCATCTTTTCCAGGTCGGCGTTGGTCAAAACATCATCGGGGAGGTAACCCGCAACAGCGGTGATAGCAGCGCGCATGAATTTTAGGTTCTGGTTCGAAATAGCCGGTAAAGATAGCCGGTCAACCAATGCGACACAGGGGATTCTTCCCCGAATTCTTCAATTCGTTGTGGAATAACCGGCTGCCATTGAGCTGTTTGTTGTTTCTAGACAAAAAAAGGGAAGCTTCCGCTTCCCTTCCATTATTCGAGCAGTTGACCTACTCAAACAGACATCAATTCGTTTAGGCTTCTGCCTTTTCCATTACCACCTTGCCCTTGTAGTAGAGCTTTCCTTCGTGCCAGTGGGCGCGGTGAAAGAGGTGAGGCTGTCCCGTTGTAGGACATGCCGCCACTTGGGGCGCAGTCAGAGCGTCATGAGTTCTGCGCTTGCGCGAGCGGGCTTTACTTTGGCGTCGTTTAGGATGTGCCATGGCAATATTATTTCAAGTCTTTTAATGCATTCCAACGCGGGTCAATCCCGTCGTCCTCATCATTTCCTTTCCCTTCCGATGACCCTGGTGAGTCGGAGGGGGCTTCTGCCATTCCATTCAAATAAGCGACAACGTCTGTATCGCATTCGTCGAGCGAGCTGTGCAACCGCCGTGAGGGCAAATAAAGATGAATCCACTCGAAGAGGGGTTGGCTGATATCCAATTCATGGCATTCAGGACCCAAGCTCCAAATTTCTTCTTCCGTATTCGTGGTTTCTCCCAATTGAACGATTAATCGCTCTTGGAACTCCACATTCAGCGTCACATCAGCAAGGCAGCGATCACATGGGAGAACAGCCGTTCCTTCGAAAGAAACAATGCAATCCAATTTTGAACCCAGTTTGTCGAGTGTCACTGTCGCCTGACCGGTTATTTGGTCGGTTTCAGAAGCAGGAAAAGAATCAAAGAACAACGAGTCCACCTCCATTTGGAAGTCGTGTCGACCGGGCTTGAGTCCCACGAAAGGGATACGAAAGGGTGCCAAGTGATCCACAGCCTCCTCATTTTGGGGAGTGCAAAGGTAATCACTGAAACTCGGTTGAACAAATGCTACTTAAATCTTACTCAGCCCAGGTGCATTGGGCGTTTGCAGCGCTCAGTACCGTTCTTTTTTCTTCGGCACTTCCAACGCGAGTGGATTTTCGGTCAATTTTCGGTGGTCAATTCGGTTGAATCGGATGTCTCGAGCCAGGTAAATCGCTGCTCGGAGCGAATCCTCCGAAGCCAACCCTTTGCCTGCGATGTCAAAACCGGTGCCGTGATCCGGGCTGGTCCGAACGATGGGCAACCCCGCCGTGAAGTTGACCCCATTGCCGAAGCTCAGCGCTTTGAACGGTGCGAGGCCTTGATCATGGTACATGGCGAGCACCCCGTCGAACTGTTTGTGTGTCCCTGCTCCGAAGAAGCCGTCCGCCGGATAAGGTCCCATGACAAAGCGCCCTTCGGCACTGAGTTCTCGAATGGCCGGCGCAATGATGCGTTTTTCTTCATCGCCCATCAATCCGTTGTCACTGGCGTGTGGGTTCAATCCCAGTATGGCAATACGCGGCTGTGGAATTCCAAAATCTCGCGATAATGCATCGTGCATCAGGCGCGCTTTTCGGACAATCAACTCGCTGGTCAGCATGGCTGAAACGTCCTTTAAAGCGACATGGCCGGTGCACATGCCCACGCGCAAATCACCAGAGACGAGCAACATGAGCACTTCATCCACATTGGCAAAATCTGCAAGAAATTCCGTGTGTCCCGGATGCTTGAAAGCTCCTTGACGCATGGCCTCTTTGTGAATCGGAAGGGTCACCAGCACATCCACTTTCGTGCTCGCGAGGTCGTTGACCACGGCCTCTAGGGCTTTCATAGCGAACGATCCGGCTGCTGCGTCCACCTCGCCCCATTGGATTTCCCACGGGTCATCCTGAATGGAAACCACGTTGATTTGATCCTGCTTCGCTTCATCCGCGCTCGGGATTACCGCCCAATTCACATCCGGCACCGCAGCCACTTCCATAGCCGCTTCGACGAGGTTCGGAGTTGCGTAAAGGACGGGCGTTGCCTCCCGAAACATGCGGGGGTCTGAAAAGACCTTGGCCAGGATCTCAATGCCTATGCCGTTCGGATCGCCGCAGCTGAATCCGATGGTTGTTGGTTTTTTTTTGGAAGCCATTTGCGTGGGTAAAGTTAACCGATGGCATCCTTGTCCTAACTTGCATCGAGATGGTTTTTCAACGCTTTTTGTTTGTGCTTTTCACGGCCCTACAACCGGGGGCAGGCCTGCGTTGGAATCGGGCCAAATCGGTCATGGCTGCCATGGCCTTGATGGGTTGCGCGACGAGCGCACTCGCTACGCATAACCGCGCCGGTGAAATCACCTACACCCATGTGGAAGGGCTCACCTACGAAATCCTCATCACGACGTACACCAAATCCAGCGCTCCGGCGGATCGGCCTTGGCTTTACCTGTACTGGGGCGATGAAACCGATGAGCCCGTAGACAGCTTAGAGCGGGAAAGCGTACAATTGCTCGAGGGCGATATTCAAATCAACCTGTACCGGGGCAACCACACTTATGGGGGTCCGGGCGTCTATGAAATCAAGGTAGAGGATCCCAATCGCAACCAAGGGGTTCTGAACATCCCCGGATCCGTTGATGTGCCGTTTGCCATCAGTAGTTTGCTGATCATTGATCCCATGGCGGGTCACAACAACTCGGTGCAATTGCTGAACCCGGCTCAACAAAATGCCTGTTTATTCCAAACCTGGATTCACAATCCCGGTGCGCACGATCCCGATGGGGACATTTTAACCTATGACTTGGTCCCGTGTCGTGGATTTGAAAGCGAGATCATTGCCGACTACGTGCCGCCCGACGAGGTGAGTCCCAACGACGACACCTTCGAAATCGACCCGACATACGGCGATGTGATTTGGGAAACACCGCAAATCGC
>JBMSHA010000134.1:0-5728 GCA_049416245.1 Flavobacteriales bacterium
TGACCTATTTGTTCATTGTCATCGCTTTGTCCGTTCTCAATGCCTTGGCGCCGTCTTCGGCGGGATGGGAGGTAATCGGTGCGGCGAACGTCTCCGTTTGGGCGCTCACCTTTGTGCTGGACCGGTTTTGGACCATACGGCACGTCGCGACCAAAGTGGTGGTTTATGATCGAGTGGACTTATTGAGTGAAGGCCGACGGGACGAGCTTATCCGAGATTTGGAGCAGCGCACGGGAGTTCAGATCATTCGAATCGAAATTGGCAAGGTGGATTTGTTGCGCGATACAGCAATCATCAAGGTGCACTTCGACGGTGATGCCCAGCCGGGGCACTTTGAAGGCCAGGGTGGAAACTGAAGTTTAACTCGCGCCGTTCTCTATCAGAACAACAGCGTGTGCGCTGACCCCTTCTTCCTTTCCGACAAATCCCAACCGTTCTGTGGTGGTCGCTTTGATGCTCACTTGATGCAATTCAACGCCAAGCAACCCTGCGATGCATTGCCGCATGGTATCGATATGCGGGCTGAGCTTGGGTTGTTGCAGGCAAACCGTACAATCCAAGTTTCCCAATTGCCATCCCGCTTGAGTCACGAGGTCGTAGGTATGCTGCAGTAATTTTTTTGAATCGATCCCTTTGTATTGCGGGTCTGTATCCGGGAAGTGATAGCCAATGTCGCGCAATGCGAGCGCACCGAGCAAAGCATCACAAATGACATGCAACACCACATCGGCATCGCTGTGGCCCACCGCGCCGTGGCTGTGTGGAATTTGAATTCCCCCCAACCAAAATTCTTCGCCTTCTGCTAACTGATGAACGTCGTAGCCGTAACCGATTCGAAAAGCCATCTGCGCTTACTCGTCGCCGGAAGCTTGAACCAAATCTGAAAACTGCAAGCGCAGGGTAAAGCGCAAAGTGTTCGCAAGCGGGTTCTGTTGGCGGGTTGAAATCAAGTAACTCAAATCAACGGTAAATACCGTGTATTTGATGCCCGCACCCAGCGTAATGAATTGCCGGGCGCCCTTTGAATAGTGCTCATTGAAAAACCCTGTGCGAAACGCAAAAGCATCGTTGAATAAATATTCCACGCCTCCGCCGATGTTCAACTCGCGCAGCTCCTCCCGGAATACACTGCCTTCTTCAATGGTGTACGTACCATCGTCATTGAAGTTCACAATGCCTGGAGCATCGTAGAAACTCTGAATCATACCCGTCGCCACACCCACGTTGGGATCATAACCGCTGATGATTTCGGTACCGCTCTCTTGATCGTATATGGGCGTGGTCGGCACCAAAAGCTTGTTGATGTCTGCTGTGAATGTCAGGCTGTTGTAATCGTCCATCATCACCTTCAAAGCCGCTCCGGTTTTGAGGTTGGTAGGGATGAAGTCTCGGTCGGCTGATTCACTGTAGCTCATTTTAGCACCGATGTTCGAAATGCACAAGCCCCAGTTGAACTCAGCGTCTTTGCCACGGAATTTGGCGTAGGGGTTGGTGTAAAAGGTGCTGATGTCTACAGCCACCGAACGGCCCGGTTTCGAATTGGCACCGAGGACATTGGTGCCACCGGTCAAATTCGAATTGATGAATCGACCCGCGATTCCCCCACTAAAACGTTCACTGAGTTTTTGGCTATACCCCAAATCCAAGCTGAACTCTGCAGGTTGAAAATCCCGAATCGTTGTACCCGTTTCATCGGTAAACGTAATGTTTCCCAGGCTGAAGTAACGAAGGGCACCGCCCCATGCTTGGCGTTTATTGATGCGGCGGATGGCCGACAAATAAGCCAGGTTCATGTCATCCACCAAGGCCCTGAGCCAGGGTGCGTAGGCCAAGCTGAACTCCACTTCGTTCGTGACAAAAGCCATTTTTGCCGGATTCCAGTGGAGGCTGTTTCCGTCGGGAGACAATGCAACACCTGCATCGCCCAAGGCACCGGAACGCGAGTCGGGGCCGATCATGAGGAAGGGCACTGCAGTCGTGATCGTATTCAGCTGCAACTGCTGAGATGCCTCGCCCGGAGTCAACTGAGCGTTCGCGGCAAACACCGTCATCATGACCACCGCCAAAGCCGTAAATCGGCACAAAAGCGTATTCAAAATTTGATTCATTCGTTCAGTATCACGCAATGTTAAACGCAAAAGTACATCATTTGGTTACGGTCGGATAACGACCAATTGGTCGGAATATTGCGCTGGGGCACCAACCTCCGGAATCAAGGTGATTCGGAACACATAAACCCCGGCAGCGACGGGCGCATCCCAGCGCATTCCCGTCGCTCTGAACCCCTCTTCATGCCAAGGAACCTCGACGCGGTGAACCAACCGGCCCATGCTCGAGAACACCTCCAAGACCATCTGCCCCTCCTTGCAAGATTGGTTGTGTGCAATGGAAAAATTGAACCCACTCGACGATGGATTCGGAAAGGCCAACACTTCACCGAATGCCGCCTCCAAACTCGATGCGACAACAAAATCTACCGAAGCCTCGCCCTTGTTATTTTGCACATCCCACACCACCAAACTCAGGGAATGAGCACCTTCCTCGAGGGTCTCGAATGGGTAGCGCACGGTTCCGCTCTGGAAGGTATTGAGATCGGTGGTGTAGAAATCGTTCAGGACCAGGCTTTCGTCAGATTGGCCATCCAATGTCGCCTTGATGTCGTGACCAATGCCCACACCGGAAGCATTGATTCCTCCCTCGTCGAAAACGCGCGCCAACAACCACGGGTCCTCATCGGTCATTCCACCCGAGACGAAGTTTGTATCGTTTAAAAACAAATGCACCTCCGGAGGCGTCATGTCCACCATAAAATCACTTGCTACGCCACCAATGACAATGGACTCCACGGCTCCATTGGCATCGGTAGAATCCGAAACGGCATAAGCGCTGATGCGGCCATTTCCGAAGGTGTAATCAATGTCCCGTGGAACAATGAATTCAAACTCAAATGCTCCATTAGCGACAGATGCCACACCTCGAAACAATACGTTCCTGTAGACCTGAAACGTGTGAGGATTTGGGGCATTATCGTTGTTCAACGAAGTAATTTGGGAGCGTTTGTCAAAAACCTCTACGTGAATGATTCCATTGAAGTCATTCAACGTGTCTCCCGATTGATTCGAAATGAATCCTCCAACCCTTGCCGATTCCAGCGCCCGCAACGTGTCGGGCAAATCGGTAAAACGAACTTCATGTTCTGGATAGTTCAACTCGAGCGCCACGTCACCAAGCAGGGAAAAGTTACGTTTGTTGCTGCTGTTCGACACTTGCGGATCGTTTTTTGTTACCCGGGCAATGTCGCCCAACCGCAGGGGAGTCGCCCCTGTATCCTGCAATGCAATCGCGTAGAACGCACGATTCAATTGTTGATTTGACCCGCTAAAAACAACCCGGGTAGTTGTAAGCATCGCGATAGCCCCGCCCTTGGGATTGAGCACCATCATTTCCCCTGCAGAATCTACCTCAGGGTCATCGAAACGTGCGAGTTCACAGGTTGCCGTCATGAATAACGGCATGCGCTCGATGTTTTCCCATTCTTGAATGGTGGTGGTGTTCAACACCCTTTCATGCGACCAACCTCGTTCTCCACCGTGACCGATGTAATTCACAATCAACGACCCATCGCGGACTTGACGATCGATGGCCTGTTGCGCGTCCGGGTAACGTTCCCCACCTGGTGTGCTTTCTTGGGGGTAGGCATCCAAGTAAATCTTGGTCACATTGTATTCAGGATGATTTTCTGCGAGTGTTGTTGCGTGCTCATCGGAATGAACCATATGCTCAATTTCAGTAGGGCCACCATTCCCGTCCATGTCATCGGAAACTAGGCAAATCCGGTTGCGCCAAGTCCCGGAATCTCCGCCAGACTCATCCAAACATCCTGATGCAGCTACTTGGGCTGACGGGTGCTTTCTGTAGGCCTTGATTTTATCCACCATCGCTTGTGCCTCAGTGGCTGATGAGCAAGGAATCCTCCCCACTCCGATGGCCAATTTATCGCCGATGCCTTCCCCATATTGATCTTCCAGAAATCCGAAATAGTCATCGCTGACGTAACTGCCCGTTGGGCTCAACGAGTTTTCGCTTTGGTAGGTAATCACATAAGGCGAGGCCTCCAAATTCTGGCGATTGGCAAAGGTACCATCCCCAAAAAGTTGCAGATATTTCGGGACTTGCCAACCTCCAATCAAGGCTTTGTCTCGCAGCATCATCATGAGCATCTTCACGGCTGTAGGGTCGACACTGCCACTGGAGAATTCATCAAAAACCGCACGTTGCGTGGTCAATAGCACATGGAGTCCTTCATCTGCGTGCAGCTGAGCCAATTCTTGGGCTGCTTCCATGTAGGCAGGTCGGGTCACGATGACCAAATCCGCTTGAGTGACGGCGTGCAAATTTGTCGGTTGCACATCGCCGATAAATTGAGGGGCCGGAAAATTCGTTCCGTGGAAGGCGACGAAGCGGGCCAGTGAATCTGCACGAGATGTCCAGCGGACAAATTCTCCGTCAAAGGTGATTTCCAACTGCTCGGGCTGACTGGGTTGCGTGATGTCCCAGACCTGCACATCCTCTTGCCCCCCTGCCAATACGTATTCTGCAACATCCATAGACCCTGTTGCTGGAGCAATGAAAGCCAGACTCGATTGGCTCATTTTCAAATGACATTCTTGCTCAATCCGCACAAAATCCAACCAACCAACAGCCCCTGAGACTGCTGGATTGAACGTTACAGTTACATCTAATTTCGCGTTTTCTGCACCTAAACCTGTCTAATTTGCGGCCACTCCTGTGCCGGACACCGAAGCCAAATTCGCCACATTACTGGTTGAGGTCTCGCTGGTGTACGATGGCGAAGCAACCAATGAAACGTCTCCAGAATTGATTCCGAAAGAACTCGCCGCGCCCATGGATTGAGCTGCGACCCGAGCGCTAATTTTTGCTGGCTGATCTGTCGCAAAAGGGGTGTTGAAACTCAGTAACCGTTGATTGACTGTACCAAATGATTCCCCAAACCACTCACGGCCTGATCGGTTAGGGCTTTCCAATTCCAACTCATGAAATTGCACGTTCCAGTACCGGTTGATTGTGGTATCGGGTGCCATCGACTCCGGTGCAGCGTAGGAAATACGCCCCTCCTCCTCTTCTCGGTCGACACACAAAAAATACCAAGCTACATCCTCGTACGCGTGGCGCTCATGAGACCATTCATTTGACGCACCATCGAAAGCAATATCATGAGGACCTTGACCCCAGAAATAAAGCACATCTCCATCATCCCAACTCCCATCTTCACCTCCGGGGAACCACGAAGCAACCACCTGCACGCCGAGCGGACGATCTGTGGAGTTCTCCATGGGCAACATCCTCCCGCCATTTCCATAGATGTGAATGTGGCGCGTATCCAGCGTGTCCGGCTCAAGTCCCGCAGCCATCATCCAAGTCTTGTCGATCGCATAAATCCCGTCTGATGGTATTGAAATCCGTTTCATCAAACCTGACTCGAGTGGACTTTCATCCGGCCAGGTCCGCGCCCGTTCTCCTGAGTTTAAAACCACTCCTGGACCGGACAACTCGTTAGAACGACCTACCGCCAAATCGAGCCGGTCCAACCTTTCAAATTCCATCGCAATCGAATTCCATCGCAGTAGCGGTCCTGTCCACTGCATCAAATGCGCTGCCTGAAGCGGTTTCCATTGGCCTTCCGCATCGGAATTCAGGCAAATTTGCT
>JBMSHA010000135.1:0-5719 GCA_049416245.1 Flavobacteriales bacterium
TTGTGGACCCTCCGGGTGCGGGCGAAATTTATTTGGATGGCCTCGCTTTGGAGGATTATCCTGCGACAGAATTGGTCTCATATGGGGCCCATGATTTACAAGCGGTGGGCTTGGACGAATGGCATGTATTCACCGGTTGGTCTTCGACAGGTCCGGATATTTCGCCCTCGATGACCGCCAGCTCCGGTAGCATCTCGGTCACAGAATCGGCGACAATTACGGCGCACTTCAACGTGATTGAACATTCCGACTTGCGCGTGCGCGTCGAGCCACCAAACAAAGGTGTGGTGCGCATTGAGGGTGGCGCCGTTATCGTAACGGATGAGTGGGAAGGCGGCCTTGAAATCGCTGGATTGTTGAATGCCGAAGCCGCCCCTGTCGAGCATTGGGCGTTCGATCGCTGGGAAATTGCAAATTCAGCGCCCAACCCGGGTCCTGCAGCACCCAGTATCACATTGCCGAAGCAAGACCAGGAAGAGATCATTGCCTTTTTCAAGCCCATTGATTTTGCCGTGTACGTTCCAACGGCATTCAGCCCGAACAACGATGGATTGAATGACGCCTTCATGCCGGTTGGAACTTCGTTTGTTACGGAAACGTATCATTTGATTGTCATCAACCGTTGGGGAGAAAAGGTCTTTGAATCGTTTGATCCAACGGAGCCTTGGGTGGGCGAACATCAGGGCGGTGACCATTTCGTTCGAGACGGACAATACATGTACCGATTGACGGTGCAATCCGTTCATGAAATGGTGCCGAGAACATACTCAGGCAGTGTGACGGTGGTGCGATAAACCACGGCGGTTCTTCGCACTCATACTTGGCATTGATACATGAAAGCAATTCGCTGGATTTTGACCTACGTGGCTGCCATCGCGGGAGGTAGCATCGCGATGATGGCGCTTCATGCACTGTCTGGGATACTCATCCCCGAAGCGGCCATGGACCTGTTGCCGCAGGGAGATGCAGAAGCTATGAAGTTGCACATTGCACATCTGCCATTTTCGGCAAAAGCCTCCGTGCTGCTATCGCATTGGCTAGGCACAGCATTGGGTGCAGCCATTGCAGCGGCTTTGGCACCGGTCGGTGCAACGTGGCAATCGAAGCCTTCGAGGATCCTCGTCACCCTGCCCGGCTGGGTCATGGGCGTATGGTTTTTGATGGGGGGCATTGCCAATGCAGCGATGATTCCCATGCCCACTTGGATGGTGGTTGCAGATTTAGTCGGGTATATTCCGATAGCCTTTGTGGCTGCACACCTTGTGTTCAGGTTACGGCCTTGAAGCCGCACGCTCCCATCTTCGTTTCATCAAGGTGTTGATGGTTACCGAAGCGATGACAATAGCGATGCCTGCCATTGCCCAAGGATTCAGCCGTTCATCAAACAACATAAGGCCGAACACAAACGCCAAAACGGCTCCGAAGTATTTGAACGGCATGATCACATTGGCTTCGCCTTGATGCAAAGCGTACGTCATAGCAATTTGGGCGACTACACTCAGCAATCCAACAGCCAAGGCCAGCAGCCATTCGTGGCCAACAGGCGCCACCCAAGTAAATGCGGTCCAGCTTCCTGTCACGGGCACTGCGACGAGGTGAAACCAGATCACCACTCCGACTGGGTGGTCTGTTTCCCGGCATTTCATGGTAGCGAGGTAGGCGACAGCGGCAGCCATCGCGCTGATGACCCCGAGAGAAAAGTACAGCCAATTGATGCGCGGGTCGAACCCTTTGACCATCAAAACCCCGGCAAAAGCGGTCCCGAAGAATACCCACTGAAGCGGCTTCATGGAGCGCTGCCCATCGAAATAGCGGGCGAGTAATACCGTGAAAATGGGGGAGAGGTATTGAATGACGGTGGCGCTGGCAATGGGGATGAAGCGAAGCGTGTGAAAGAATGTCGCCAATCCAATGGTCCCGAAAATCCCGCGGATGAGCAACCACTTGCGGTTCACGCCAAATAACGCGTATCCCTTCCACCACAACCATCCGCCAGTTAAAACGAGCGAAATAACGGAACGCAGGAACACCAATTCTTCGGTGGGTAAATGAGCCAGGGCTTTGACACATAGATTGGCAGCGGTGTACAGCACCGTAGCCAAAACCATCCACGCCACGCCAGCGGTCGCCTGGTTGCCTCCCATTACATATTGCGGCGGTACGCTCCGCCAACTTCGAAGAGGGCTTCTGACAGCTGCCCGAGGGTGCAAAATTTGGCGCTGGAAAGCAGGGATTCAAAAACATTGGAACCTGCGATGGCAGCGGATTTTACTGAGGAGATGGCCTCCTGTGCTTCAGCGGCATACCCGGTATGCAGGCGCTCCACTTGGGCGAGTTGTGCTTCTTTTTCCTCCGATTCCGCACGAATCACTTCTCCCGGTGTGAGGGTAGGTGAGCCATTCTTCGCCAAAAAGGTGTTCACACCGATAATCGGGAATTCACCGGTGTGTTTGAGCATCTCATAGTGCAGACTTTCTTCCTGGATGCGCGAGCGTTGGTACATGGTTTCCATCGCCCCGATCACGCCGCCACGCTCGGTAATCCGATCAAACTCGGTCATCACCGCCTCTTCAACCAAATCTGTCAAAGCTTCGATAATGAAAGACCCTTGAAGCGGGTTTTCATTTTTCGTGAGGCCCAGCTCTTTGTTGATGATCAGCTGAATCGCCATCGCGCGTCGCACGCTGTGTTCGGTAGGTGTCGTGATCGCCTCATCGTAAGCATTGGTGTGCAAGGAATTGCAGTTGTCGTATATCGCGTACAAGGCTTGGAGCGTGGTGCGGATGTCATTGAAATCAATCTCCTGAGCGTGCAAGGAGCGGCCGGAAGTTTGGATGTGGTATTTCAGCATCTGCGCGCGCGGGGATGCGCCATATTTCTCCCGCATGGCCTTGGACCAAATGCGGCGCGCTACACGCCCAATTACAGCATATTCCGGGTCAATTCCGTTGGAAAAGAAAAAACTGAGGTTGGGGCCAAATTCATTCAAATCCATGCCTCGGCTTAGGTAGTATTCTACGTAAGTGAAGCCGTTGGCTAAGGTGAATGCCAGCTGCGTTATGGGGTTTGCTCCCGCTTCAGCGATGTGGTATCCGCTGATCGATACGCTGTAGAAATTGCGGATGGAGCGTTGGATGAAGGATTCTTGTACATCCCCCATGAGGCGCAAGGCAAATTCGGTAGAGAAGATGCAAGTGTTCTGTGCTTGGTCTTCTTTGAGGATGTCGGCCTGAACGGTTCCGCGAACCTGACTCATCGCTTCCGCCTGCAACTTGGAATATACGTCGGCAGGCAGTACTTCGTCTCCTGTACATCCGAGGAGGAGCAGCCCCAATCCGTTGTGTCCCTCTGGCAGTTCGGACAACCCATAGCGCGGGCGTTCCAACCCTTTGTCATCCCATTTGGTTTTCAGTACACGTTCAACATCCGCTTCCAACCCCTGTTTCCGAATGTACTTTTCGCAATGCTGATCCACCGCCGCATTGAGGAAAAAAGCGAGCAAAATGGGCGCGGGGCCATTTATCGTCATGCTCACACTGGTCGTGGGATCACACAAGTCGAAACCACTGTACAATTTCTTGGCGTCATCCAAGCAGCAAACGCTCACACCGCTGTTTCCAACTTTCCCATAGATGTCCGGCCGACGGTCCGGGTCGCGCCCATACAGCGTGACGCTATCGAATGCCGTGGAGAGGCGTTTCGCTGGCATGCCGTGAGATACGTAATGGAATCGTTTATTCGTGCGCTCCGGTCCGCCTTCTCCGGCAAACATACGTGCAGGATCCTCGCCTTGCCTTTTGAATGGGTAAATGCCGGAAGTGTAGGGGAAATAACCGGGCAGGTTTTCTTGAAGCGCCCAACGGGTCAAATCCGTCCAGCCTTGCAATCGCGGTACCGCGATTTTTGGGATGTCCTGGTGTGAGAGGCTTTTCGATGTGGTGTTGACGTGAACGTCTTTGTCGCGCACTTGGTAAGTGTACACGTCAGATTCATAGCGGGCGCGCAATGCGGGCCACTGCTCGAGCCATTCCAATACCTTGGGATCCAATTCCAGCTGCATCTGATGGGCTTTCTCTTGAACCGCCTCAACCGCCGACTCTTTCGATGCATCCAAAAGTTCTGTTGCCGTTTGCAAGGCTTGTAACTGTCCAGCTACGCGGGCTTGCCGTTCAACCCAGTCATTGTAATGCCGGATTTGCTCAGCAATCTCGCTGAGGTATCGGGTACGTTTCGGTGGAATCACGAAAAGCTTCTCGCTTTGTTCCTCGACGTGTTGGACAGCAACTTCCATTTGTGCCGCAGTTCGTTCCGTGAGCAGATTCATCAGCATGCCAAAAAGCTGATTCGTGCCCGGATCGTTGAATTGCGAGGCGATGGTTCCAACAATGGGAAGCTCCTCGTCATTTGCATCCCACAAATCATGGTTGCGCTTGAATTGCTTTCTCACGTCGCGGATGGCATCCAAGGCTCCGCGCTTGTCAAATTTGTTGATGGCGACTACGTCGGCAAAATCCAGCATGTCGATTTTCTCCAACTGCGTCGCGGCCCCAAATTCTGGCGTCATGATGTACAACGCCACATCGCTGTGGTCCATGATTTCCGTATCGCTCTGGCCAATTCCACTGGTTTCGAGCACAATCAAATCAAATCCTGATACACGCAAGACGTCCAATCCTTCGGCCACATGCTTGCTGAGCGCAAGGTTGGATTGACGGGTTGCCAACGATCGCATGTACACCCGGCCGTTGTTGATCGCGTTCATCCGAATCCGGTCACCCAACAAAGCACCACCGGTTTTTCGCTTGGATGGGTCAACACTGATCAGGCCAATGCGTTTCTCCGGAAAAGCAGCCAGAAATCGCCGCACCAATTCGTCGACCATCGAAGACTTGCCGGCACCGCCGGTTCCGGTAATCCCCAGAACAGGAACTTTTGGAATGTCCTGATGAGCCTTCCGAAACGCTTTTCGAAATCCATCGGAATCCAATTCAGCGGCTGTAATGCAACGGGCGATGGCCCTCGCATTTCCTTGATCTAGTTCCGCAAATTCCTCTTCCAATTCATTCGCCGAGGATACCGTTTGGAAATCACACCGCTGGATCAGGTCGTTGATCATGCCTTGCAATCCCATGGCTCGACCATCATCAGGATGGTAAATTCGCTCAATTCCGTAGGCGTGGAGTTCTTCAATTTCCTCGGGTAAAATGGTTCCTCCACCGCCTCCAAAGACCCGGATGTGCCCGGCGCCACGTTCTTCGAGGAGGTCTTTCATATACTTGAAATACTCCATGTGGCCGCCCTGGTATGAAGTCATTGCAATTGCCTGAGCATCTTCCTGAATCGCGCAATTCACGACTTCATCCACACTGCGGTCGTGTCCGAGGTGAATGACCTCGCAACCCGATCGCTGCATGATGCGACGCATGATGTTGATGGCAGCATCGTGACCATCAAATAAGCTGGCAGCAGTGACAATACGAACTTTATGTTGCGGGGTGTAAACGGTTTCTTTTTCCATTGAATTCAACCTGTTGCCTTGCAAAGGTAGGATGTTGAGGACCGTTGCGTGCATGCGTTATTTTCGCAGCATGGAAAACACCGACGAAGGGATTCGCATCAACAAATATTTCACCGTCGTGGGTTTCTGTTCGCGCCGTGCCGCTGACAAACTAATCGATGAGGGCGCCGTCAAAATCAACGGTGTAGTTCCGGAAAAGGG
>JBMSHA010000136.1:0-5718 GCA_049416245.1 Flavobacteriales bacterium
CATCACAGCCAGTTCCTCTATCCGTTTACTGGCCATTCGAATTAGCTTCAGGTGCTCGATAGTCAGGTGCTGCTTCTTCTGCGCGCAGCCCCGCCATATCCTCCAGCACTCGCAAAGCAGCCAACGGGCTGGTGATGTGTTCAATGCTCATGCGTAAGCTGTTGTTTCGTTGGTACATTTTGGTGTCTCGGGCATGGTGCTTCAAGTAGTTCAAAATGCGCGCAAACGTGGGGCCTTGGAAAAAGGGACTTTCTTCATCCGCTACAAATGCGGCGATGAGTTTTTCACCTTTAAGGACAATTTTCTCCATGCCTAGGTATTCTGCCAACCAACGAAGGCGAATGGTCTCAATCAGGTCCTCTGTTTCTTGTGGCAAAGGACCGAATCGGTCTTCCAGGCGTTCTTTGAAATGGACCAGATCAGCGGCCTTGTCCAAGTCATCCAATTCGCGATACAGGGAAATGCGTTCGGGAATGTCACCTACATAATGATCTGGAATCATCAAGGCGAAGTCCGTTTCAATCACCGCTTCGGATACGTATCGTCGGTCCGCTTTTTGTTCTTCTTCGAATAGCTCGGCGAAGGACTCCTGCTTGAGTTCTTGGACGGCCTCGGCGAGGATTTTTTGGTACATATCGAAGCCCAATTCCGAGATGAATCCACTTTGTTCACCGCCCAGTAAATCCCCGGCGCCGCGGATGTCCAGATCGCGCATCGCGATTTGAATGCCGCTGCCCAAATCGCTGAATTGTTCGATGGCTTGGAGTCGCTTCCGACTTTCATCGGGCAGCAGGCTCAGTGGAGGGGCGAGCAAATAACAGAATGCCTTTTTGTTCGATCGGCCCACGCGACCGCGCAGTTGGTGGAGATCGCTCAGCCCGAATTGGTGGGCGTCGTTGATGAGCATAGTATTGGCATTGCTAATATCAATACCAGACTCGATGATGGTGGTAGCAACCAAGACGTCGTAAGCGCCGTCGATGAATTGTGCCATGACGTCTTCGAGTTGCTTTCCGTCCATCTGACCGTGTCCGATTCCGATGCGAGCGTCAGGCACCAACCGGGAGATCATTCCTGCAACTTCCTGAATGTTCTTGACCCGGTTGTTGACGAAATACACCTGTCCACCGCGACTCAATTCATAGGAAACGGCGTCTCGAATGACCTCTTCATTGAACGGTGAAAGGGCGGTTTCGACCGGTTGGCGATTGGGGGGTGGGGTGGCGATGGTGCTCAAGTCTCGGGCGCCCATCAAACTGAATTGGAGTGTGCGAGGAATGGGGGTTGCGGTCAGGGTGAGGGTGTCTACATTCGCACGCAAGGTTTTAAGCTTGTCCTTGACAGCAACTCCAAACTTCTGTTCTTCGTCAATGATGAGCAAACCCAGGTCTTTGAATTGGACGCGCTTTCCGACAAGGGCATGGGTTCCAACCAAAATATCCACCTTTCCCGCTTCTAATTTTTCTATGGTTTCGGTGAGTTTCCTCCCGGTCTTGAAACGGTTTATGTAGTCTACTGTTACAGGGAAATCGCGAAGTCTTCTTGAGAAACTTCGGTAGTGCTGCATGGACAATATCGTGGTGGGTACCAACACGGCAACTTGCTTGCCATCAGCAGCAGCTTTGAATGCGGCGCGGATCGCCACTTCTGTTTTTCCAAAGCCCACATCCCCGCAGACCAAACGGTCCATGGGAGTGTCGCGTTCCATGTCTTTTTTGACCGCTTTTATGGCCGCGTGTTGGTCCGGCGTTTCCTCAAACATGAAGCTCGCTTCCAATTCGTGGAGCATGTAGTTGTCCGGAGAAAACGAAAATCCTGTTGATGTTTTTCTCTGGGCATACAGCTTCAACAAATCAAAAGCAAGTTCCTTGACGCGCGTTTTGGTTTTTGCCTTGGTTGCGGCCCAGGTTCCCGTCCCGAGCTTGCTGATTTTGGGAGTGCTGCCTTCCTTTGAGGAATACTTCGAAATGCGGTGAAGGGAGTGGATGTTGACATACAGCACATCGCCTCCTCGGTAGCTCAACCGAATGGCCTCTTGTTCCTTTCCGTTGACGTCGATTTTCTGCAGGCCACCGAATTGCCCGATGCCATGATCAATGTGCACAACATAGTCACCGGGTTGGAGGGAAGAAAGCTCTTTCAGCGTCAGGGCTTGCTTGCTTTTTTTGAAGCCTTCTTTCAGGCGGAATCGATGATAGCGTTCAAACAATTGGTGGTCGGTGTACACCAAAAGTTTCAGTTGCTTATCTACAAATCCCTGGCTTAATTCCAATGGAATCGGGTGGTGGGGGACTTCGGCTTCGCGGTCGGCAAATATGTCGTGCAAGCGCTCAATTTGAGTGGCCTGTCCCGCCACGATGACATTGTGGTAGCCTTGGCGATGATTGGCCTGCAAATTCGACGTGATCAGGTCGAAGTTTTTATTGAAACTCGGCTGCGGCATCATGTCCCAATCAATGACCAACCGATCTGGAAAGGTGGTGCCGCCATCAAATTCGACGACGTGAAAGGGTTCGAGGAGGGTTTGGAGCCGATCCGGTGCTACGAAAAGCTTGTCCGGAGCGGTGAATTTTAACGCGTCGCTCACCCGTTCGAAAGCACTTTCTGCACGTTCCATGGCTTTTTCAAGGTGGCGTTCCGTGCGCTTCGCATCCGCCAACCAAATGCGGGTGTCGGCGGGAACGAAATTGAACAGCGGTTCGACGGTTTCGTGCAGGGTTTGGTCCCCGATATTCGGCACCACGACGGCACGTGTCATCTTGTTGACACTCAGTTGGCTTACCGGGTCAAACTTGCGAATGGAATCCACTTCATCTCCAAAAAACTCGATCCGGTACGGGTGGTCGAAGGAGTAAGAGAACACGTCCACAATGCCCCCGCGTACGGCATACTGTCCCGGTTCGTAAACGAAATCCACTTTGTGAAAACCGTATTCGATGAAAACTTCATCAAGAAAGTCCATCGTATACCGTTCTCCCACAGCGAGGGCAAAAGTTTGCTCTGACAATTCGCGCTTGCTAATCACCTGTTCGGCAATGGCTTCGCCAAAGGTCACGATGGCCAATCCCCGCCCGTGGCGGTTGATTTCATTCAGGACTTCCGCCCGCATGGCGATGTTGGCGTTTTCCGTGATTTCTTCTTGGTACGGAACTCGCGCAGATCGAGGGAAAAACAGCACTTTATGGGTGTCGCCGATGAGCTGTTCCAGGTCGTTGAGAAAGTACGCTGCGGACTCTTTGTCGTCCAGAATGAAGAGGTGGCTCGCAGCACGCTGTTCGGTGGTGCGCTCCTGTGCCTCTTCCGGATGCAAGATGGACGCGGCAACCAAGGCGCTGGCAGAGCCTACGATGCCCTTCAGCTCCGTTTTTGACGCTTCGCCGTTCCAGGCCGCGAGCAAGAGCTGAACTCTGCGGTCGGCTCGGTAAAAATTGAGGAGGTCGTTGGCGCGCATCTTTTCCGAATCGAAGGATGCAAAGGTAGCGGGTCAAGGCCTTGTCGAAGAAGATTTTTCAGTCCGAGAGCCAACAGGAGCGCAGCCCTTGGATCATGTTGATGCTGCCAACGTAAAACGGCGAGCGCTCGTGCAGATGACCGGGGGTTTTCGTCAGGATTCCACCTCGGTCGTCTTCCGCACTTCCGCCTGCGTTGACAGCGATGAAAGCAAGGGGGTTGCATTCGTACATGAGGCGGAGTTTTCCTTCGGGGTTTCCTTTCGTGCTGGGGTACAGGTAAATTCCACCTTTGATGAGGTTGCGGTGAAAATCGGTCACCAGACTGCCGATGTAGCGCGCTTTTAGCCCGACCCCCTCGGTGTCTCGGCATCCAGCAATAAACCGTTTAACCGCATCGGGAGCGTCATCGAGCAGTGCATCGTTGATGGAGTAAACCGTTCCTGATTTTGGGAAGGACATGCCGGGATGACTCAGGAAGAATTCGCCCACTGCGGGATCCAATGTGAATCCGTTTACCCCGCTTCCTGTGGTGTAAACCAACATGGTCGATGAACCGTACAGGATGTATCCGGCGACCACTTGTTCCGTACCGCACTGAAGGAAATCTTCATCGGTGAGTGGCTCCCCCATTGGTGTTACCCGGCGGTAAATGCTGAAAATCGTGCCAATGGACACGTTCACGTCGATGTTCGAGCTTCCGTCAAGCGGGTCAATCATCACCACATACTTTCCCTGTCGACCTTCATCTCCACAGAGGATGTAATCTTCTTGCTCTTCCGATCCGATTCCAGCGACCGACTTCCCCGCTGTTAAGATCCGCATGAAGGTGCGGTCGGCGAAGACATCCAATTTTTGCTGGGCTTCATCGTGGGTGTTTTGCGTCCCGGAGTCCCCGAGTATACCGGCTAATCCAGCTCGGTTTACCTGGTGGTTTACGATTTTGGCGGCGACGGCGACGTCTGTGAGGAGGCGAGTGAGCTGGCCGGACACAAACGGAAATTCCGCTTGTGCGTCCATAATAAACTCTTGGAGGGTGATGGGTTTCGACATAGGCAGGGTTTTGAACATTGCAAAACCAAAGCGAAGGTAATGTAATTGAAATAGCCTCAAGGAGTCCCAGGGATGGCCGCGGCCAGTTGGGCAAATTCGGATGGAGACAATTGTTCTGCTCGTAAGCTTAAGGTTTCAGATGAAACGCCGTCGATATCAAGACCGCCGGATTTCAGCGCGTTGCGCAAGGTTTTTCGGCGTTGGTTGAAAGCTGCCTTGGTGACCCGCTTCAAGTGAGCGTAGGGGATTTCTGGCGCTAACGATTCTTTCCTGCGCAAAAGTCGAAGTACACCGCTCTGCACTTTCGGGGGAGGGGTGAAGACGTGGGGGGGGACGGTGAAGAGGTATTCGGCTTCGAAGTATGTTTGAATAAGCACGCTGAGGATTCCATAAGTTTTTGATCCGTGTTGAGCGCAAACCCGCTCGGCGACTTCTTTTTGGAACATGCCCGTCAATTCTAAAGATTGTTCACGCCAATCCAAAAGCTTGAATAGAATTTGAGAACTGATGTTGTAAGGAAAGTTGCCCGTGATGACCAATTTCTTCGTCGGGTCTGGGAGATCCGTGGGCTGCATCCTGAGGAAGTCCGCCTCCAGCACGAGGTTTTGGTCCATCCATGGCGCTGATCGAAGAAAACTCACACTTTCGCTATCCACATCGAGTGCAAGCACCGCCGTCCCAAAACGGTCAATGAGCGGTCGGGTGAGCGCACCGGTTCCGGGGCCAATTTCGAGAATGATCGCTGCAGGATTTAAACACTGAACAGATTGGGCAATCCGTTCAGCAATGGAGTGGTCGTTGAGGAAATGCTGGCCCAGGTGTTTTTTTGCTTTTACACCCTGTGAATGCGATGCCATGGAATCAATTTGGATAGGTTTCACTCGAGCCATTTACCTCCCCCTCCTCGATGGCGTGCAAAACCGTTCGGAAGGCAGGTGCGGATTCCCCGAATTCGGCAAGGTATTCTTTTTGCAATGTTGGGGCGAATTCACGTTGGTATTTTTCAAATTCGTCGATACTATCAGCAAAGTACTGAACAGCTACAGTATACGTTTCAGTGTTTTCGTCGAGCATTCTACAAATTTTATATCCAGAGAAACATCCGGTGGAAAAAATTTTTGGGATGTGGTTTGTGCGCATAAAATCCAACCAACCCGCGTAAATCAAGGCTTCCACGCATATTGTTACGTTGTATAAAATTCGATTTGACCGACGG
>JBMSHA010000137.1:0-5468 GCA_049416245.1 Flavobacteriales bacterium
TGCAGCCCAGGCACGTGAGGTATTCACAAGAACCGTTATCCTCAGTAGCTCCGGGCGTGTAATTGCAGGCAGAAGCATTCGTGCACCCGTAGCACGATTCGTAGTCACACGAGCCATCTTCAACGGTAGCCGCGGGGTTGTAATTGCATCCGGCAGGATCTGTGCAGCCCGGCGGGTCCACGTCATAGCACAAATTCCAGATGGCGATGTCGGCAGAGAAGTACGCGCCTTCCGACCCTGTCCAGCCGTTCCCTATACGGATGAACCACGTGCCTACACCTTCTGTGGCGCCGGGTACAGTCGCTGCGCCTACGTAGTCGCCTGTGCTTGTTGATTGCCAAGCCGAAGGCCAAAAGCCAGTGGCTGTGCAACCAAAATCCACGTCGAAGCCACCGATTTGTCGACACTCACCGTTCGGCGCTTCAACAATGACCGTGAGGTCGCTCGCTCGGGATTCATCTGCATTTACATTTTCGAAATGCAGGTACACAGTCACGGCGGCAACATAGCCAAATCCACTGACAGCGGTCGACGCCGTCTCTCCCGGTCCCAAAGTGCCTTCAAGCGAGATCAGCGCCTCGCAATCACATGCCCCACCACCGGGGGAATAAAAGCAGCTACCATCTTCGATCAGGAACGCCTCGTCATAATTGCAGGCGATGGGATCGGTGCATCCCAAACACGATGTGCCATCACCGCCGCATTCACCGCAGACATCTTCGCTCGTGCAAGATCCGTCATTGATTTGGGCTTCAGGATCGTAATTACATGCAGTTGGCAACGTGCAGCCATAGTAGCCGCAACTGGATCCGAATTCGTCACAGGTATTGTAACAAGAGCCTTGCCCGTTGATGGAAGGAATCAGCGCAACGTTCTCGACTGTAGGATGGAATTCCAAATTCACCGAACCACCGGAAACAGCATGGCAGTAGCTCATAATGGTGCCGACCTGTGGAGCCGGACTATTCGTGCAACCGCCTTCCGCGGCGTAACAATCGTCGATGGGTCCGCCTGGCCAACCGCACCAGTGGGTATGATTGGAACCGAAATTGTGTCCCAGTTCATGGGCGACGACATTCAAATTCCAGCTGTAATTGTTTAAGTTGTACGTCATGGAAGGGCTCAAATACGCGCTGAAACCTGCAGCGTAACTGTTGTTGCAAACAACGCCCAAGTAGGCAATTCCACCTGTGCCGGTATTGGATCGGCGGGTCATCAAATGAATCAAATCCCTCGGCCGATTGCTTAGATTCGGGTTGTTTAGCCACTCTGTTCGAAACGCGTCCAACATGGCACCAGCATTGCCGACAAATGCCGCATAAGGATCGGTTTCTTCCCAAACATTGATGTAGGACGCTGCTAGGTAGATGAGGTTGTTTAGCTCGGTTTCATAAATTTCGGATACTCCGGCAAGCAGCGCCAATGACCACTCGACCGCGTTACTGCAATTACTGCCAAACGTCGTGTACGTGTAATAATCGATGTCCAATCCTACCTCAACGCACGTGGTCATCGTTGACCGTGGCTGAGGGGAAGGTGCTCCTTGAGACCCGTGAATGTTTTCTTGGACGGTTTCCATCCCACAACTGAAGGACGGGGGATTCACCGCATCAGCCGTGGCATAAAGCGCCAGAGCGTTGGTTTGAGTATCTGGGCACTCCAAGGCTCCCAATTCATATTGAATGCCTTCAAAACGCACCGTTCCCACAATTTCATCATCCAAGATGATCAAGCTGCCGGTGAATCCTGCGCTACTAAATCGGTAACTCAACAACCTCGGGGTATACCGTTCCACGCGGACTCCTTTTGACGTCATGTGTCCAATTTCCAAATCCTCCTTATAGGCCTGGAATCGCTGCAGCTCCACAATTTCATGGTGTCCACCGGGCAGGGTGAGCGGAAGTTCCCAATAGTCCGGACGTTCATCTTTGAGCCTGGAGGCAATGAACGGATTCACATGGAGGATCACGCTGGATGCCGGTCGATGGGTGGGGTAGCAGCTGACGTCTTCGTTTGAAACTTGCCAAGTAACGCACCCAGATTGACTCCAGCCTGGAACGGCGGCAAGACACAGCATCCAGCAAACAAGGATTTGGAAACGCTTGAGGCTCATTTTCAAGGATAATCGGTACGCCAATCTACTTAATTCTCCTTCATGTTCCGCTTTTTTGCCTAAAAACGCAACCCGCGTCGGATTCACCTCGTATGTGGAGACAGTATTCGTACCCCAAAACCGGAAAAATGGTTCAAAATCAGTGGTCTAAAAGTGAAAAAAAATCGATGTATAATCATTTTGCGTTGATTAATTCGCTATATTTAAGTAGGAATTGGTTTATATCCGCGATGAATTACTTTAAAATCACAACTGCTTGGAAGCGGTTTTCGCTGCTTTCTTTCTCCACCTTGTTGCTCTCCGCAGCGGGGTTTGCCCAGTTCTTGGGATTGGAGAGTGAGGTCCATGCGACCTCTGAATATGGCACCACGTACCGCGTTTATGCGGAGTTTACTTCGGCCACCGATGAATGCATAGCCGTCTATGCTGTTGGTACAGCCGAAGAGAACCCTGTTACCTTGGAGATGGGGGTGACCACCTCGTTTTTCCAGGATGGGCTGGGTTCAAATCTCGGTTTTGGCTTGAATCCTTTGATTTTGGGAATGTTCCCATCAGCAAATTTTGATAGCTGGTTTACCATTGGATCTGAAGATAGTTCCGACCCCGCGGTTTCAGCGGTTGGGATGTCGGATGCATTCAATTCCTTTAATGCCGGTACTGGATTCGTTCTCGGAACAGGAGCAGTAGGCGGAAGCTGGTATGTGACACCCGGGTCAAATGCTTTGGCGGTTGCGGGTGACGACGGAATGGTCCTCTTGGGCCAATTTACCGTTGCGGATGATGCGGAAGGAAATCCGGGACACTTGACTTGCGATTGGAATATCCAATGGCGTGACGCTTCGGGCAATTCCTACAATGAATTGGCTGCGACTCATAATACAGCTAACAATTTGCCTGACGTAATGGGTTGCACGGATGAAACAGCGTGCAACTATAATGCGGCGGCAACAGCGGATGACGATTCATGTGAATTTGAAGATGCTTTGGGTGTATGTGGCGGATCTTGTGAAGCGGATGCTGATGCGGATGGCATTTGCGACGATGAAGATGATTGTGTGGGTACATTGGACTCCTGTGGAATTTGCAATGGTCCAGGTGCGATTTATGCGTGCGGTTGCACGGACATTCCAGAAGGTGACTGCGATTGTGAAGGAAACGGTCCCGGTTTGGGCGAGGATTGCGACGGCAACTGCCTAGCGGATACGGACGGCGACGGTGTTTGCGATGCGGCGGAAGTTGCGGGTTGCACCGATTCAACGGCGTGCAACTACGATAGCGATGCAACCGATGATGACGGCTCGTGTGCCGCATTGGATGAGTGCGGTGTATGCGGAGGCGATGGCATTGCGGAAGGCGCATGCGATTGCGATGGGAATGCATTAGATGAGTGCGGTGTTTGTGGCGGCGATGGCATTGCAGAAGGAGCTTGCGATTGTGCCGGAACCTTGCCAAACCCAGGCTATGATTGCGCAGGGACGTGCCTCAACGATGCGGATGCTGACGGCGTCTGCGATGAATTCGAAACGTCAGGCTGTACCGACGAAGCGGCCAGCAACTACAACTCCAATGCCACGGACGATGACGGCTCGTGCTTGTTTGCGACCACATTTAATGTCGACATGTCGTGCGTGGAGTTCACGTTCTCAACGGTGCACATCACCGGTCCGTTCTGCAGCTGGTGCGGATCTGACGGATGGAATGATCTCTCCGATACGGACAACGACGGAATTTACTCGGTGACGTTGGATTTGGCGGCGGGCAATGTCGAATACAAATACATGGTCGACAATTGGGCCGGACAAGAGAACTTAGTCGACGATATGGCCAACGGCGGCACCTGCGCGCCTGTGACGGATTACAGCACCTACGCCAATCGATTGGCGACGGTAGGTACCACTACCAACGATACCTACGGCTCTTGCATTCCTTGCTCAGAGCAACAGTTCTTCGAGACTGTGACGTTCGAAATTGATATGAACAACTCCGAATTCCCCAATGCCAATTACGACAACGTAGTAGTAAACGGCAGTTGGAACGACTGGGGTGGCTGGGGTGTGACTTTGGCGGACGAAGATGGAGATGGGATTTTCACCGGCTCAGCATTGTTCGAAGAGAACACTTCTTTCGAATTCGTCATCGCCGTTACGGGATCGGCTGACGGTTGGTCAGGCTGGGGCGCTGTTATCAACGCACCTGCTGAATGCAGTACGAACCCGGATCTTCCTCTGGGAGAAGGCGGGGGTAACTACGGCGCTTCCGTAGAGGAAGCCCCATTGACCATTGCATACTGCGCAGGTGAGTGCACGTCGGTGTGTATTCCCGTAGTTCCTGGATGCATGGACGAAACTGCGTGCAATTACAATTCCGAGGCGAATGAGGACGACGGCTCGTGCGCCCAACTGGACGTTTGCGGCGTTTGCGGCGGTTCAGGATTACCCGAAGGAAGTTGCGACTGTGAAGGAACGTTGCCCGATGCTGGTTACGATTGTTCAGGTACGTGCTTGAACGATGCGGACGCCGACGGCGTGTGTGATGAATTTGAAATCACGGGCTGCACCAACGAATTGGCTACGAATTATAACGAATCAGCTACCGATGATGATGGGAGCTGCAATGTTTCGACTTATCCGTTCATCCACGCCGAGGTGCATGCCGAAACCGATTTGGGCACCACATACCGTGTCTATGCTTATTTCGAAAATGCAGGTGATGAGTGCACCGCGTTGTTTGCAGTAGGGGTCAATGAGATCAACCCTGTGAATTTGGAACTGGAAGTCACGACTTCATTTTGGCAGAACCCGCTTGGAGCGGACATCGGAAGCTCGATCAATCCGGCGCTGTTTGCTGTGGATTCCACGGTACAATACGATAGCTGGTTTACCATTGGATCCGAAACCATCACGGATGCACCGGTCAGCACGGTCGGAATGTCCGGTGTTTTGGCGGAATTCAATAATGGAAACGGTTTTGTTCTCAACGGTCCTACCGGCGGAAGTTGGTACGTAACACCGAACTCCAATCCATTGGCGACTGCCGGAGAGGAAATGCGGGTTCTTTTGGCGCAGCTCACGGTAACCGATGACGCTGAAGGCAATCCTGGGGACATCACAGGTATTTGGAACATGCAATGGCGAGCTGCCGGCGGTGGATCCATGGAAAACCGCGAATTGTACTTCACCACGGGTGATTACATGCCTCCACTCGATGGATGTACAGACGAAACAGCGTGCAACTACAATCCATTGGCCACACATGATGACGGCTCTTGCGTCATGACCGATGAATGCGGTGTGTGCGGCGGTGATGGCATTGCTGAAGGCGCTTGCGATTGCGAAGGCAATGGACCCGATGCGGG
>JBMSHA010000138.1:0-5467 GCA_049416245.1 Flavobacteriales bacterium
GGTTTTTCTGCTGCGTTTACCACTTCGCATGCACAGGATTTCGAAGTCGAACTCGTCCATTACGGCCCATTTGAAGCCGACACCCTTCCCCCACGGATTTCAAGCGCCATGTTGCACGAATCCGGAAGTGTGCGTTGGACTTTCAATGAACCCATAGTGGCACAGGGCATCATCCGACCGGTAGAGGATACCCTTCCGGTTCCGCTTAGCGATTTTCTCCTCTCATCCAATGTTCTTCAGACGTTGTCCACTATGCCTTGGAGCACCGGTAACTCAAGGGAGTTCGCAATTTCCGGATTTCGCGACCTCGCAGGAAATGCCATGACCAACGATACAGTGGTCACGGTATTCGCATTAAACCCCTTCGGTTGCGATCCAGAGGCTTGCCTATTCACTGAGTTGTGCATTGACTCCGAATCGGGCGCAGAATGGGTGGAAGTATTGAATATCACCTCCCAACCCATTGACATGCTCCGCCTGCGCTGGTGGGACGGTAGTACGTCTACGGAAAGTGTTTTCGAAGCTTCAGTTGGTTGGGATGGACTGTTGGACCCCGGAGCACGTGCCCTCATCATCATGCAAGAAGGAGGGGAAAGTTTCATCGCGCCTTTTCAGTTGAAAGTCCGACCTGCGTCAACCCTGCACAACCAAGGCGAATCCCTTCAATTGAAGCGCACGGATGGCCTGATCGTGAGTGAAATCGCGTATGCATCCTCTTGGAGAAATCCGGAACTTGCGGACGATTTTCGCTTGCAGAAATACTATTTGACCTCCTGTAATGCGCGTGAAAATTGGCAACAACTGGCCAATTCAAACCCCAGCACCCCAGGACTACCGAGTTCCCTTGAATCCGAGGGAAATTCCACCGATGCCGTACACATTGAAAGCCTCGTGCCTTGGGGACCCGGTCATGGAAAGGCTACGCTGAGTCACCCTGCTCACCCCTTGCATCCTCCTTCAATCAAGGGTGGATTGGTTTTCCTCGATGACCTCGATTCCTTCGAAATTCATTGGCATTGGGTAGAGCCCTTGTCCGATTCCATTTCCGTTTTCGATATTCACTTTTCTTCCGTGCAGCACTGCTTTTCCAACCAGCCCGCTCCGCCTCCGCAGCCCCAATCTCTGGCCATTTACCGCTTCCCGGTACTCGGAGATTTGGTCATCACAGAAATTGCACATCATCCCGAAGGCTTGAGCCAGATGTGGGGTGAATTTGTGGAAATCCTCAACACCTCGATGTCGGATACCATTGAGCTAAGTGGTTGTGTGATTAACGGTCAGCGAATCGACTATCGAGCAATCCTTGCTCCGGGCAGAAGGCTTTGCGTTCAGACCGAAGGGTTGGGCGATGCTTCAGGAAAGGTGGTGCTTCAATCTGCGAGCGGAATGCTTCTTGATCGAGTGGATTACCGGGAGTGTTGGCATCGCGATCGCACCAAGATGGAGGGCGGATTCAGCTTGGTTCGTATGGCAAAAAATCCGCTTCCGAAACCCTATTATTCCTGGCGCGACTGGGATTCTTCGCAGGACGAACGGGGCTGCTCCCCCGGCATGGAAGACCCGAGTGAGGCGGGGCTCCCGATCAACGCATTATCGACTGATCAAATTCAGGATCCGCTTTTATGCGGGACTTACGGGAACTATCACGTCGTTTTGCTGCCCGACCCCCGCACTGAATTCTCTGACGAATGGGAGCCACTCCATCCCGAGTTGCACGGGTCCTTTTTGAACCGATTCGAACCGCATTCAATTTGGAAAGCCAAACATCCCGACACCTCATGTGCTGCTCACCTTTGGGGGACTATTGAGCCGTTGAGCCCGGGAGACTTGCGGCTGAATGAGGTGAGGCAACTTCAAAGCAAGGGAGCAGAACCCTTCATCGAGCTGGCGAATGCATCAGATGAATGGGGGTACACGGCAGGTTGGAATTGGACTTCAGATGACCTCCCCTTTCCGTCTGATTGGGAGCCCATCACCCAAGGAATCCAATGGTTTATTCCACCCAAGTCTACCGTGGTCTTGGCAGAATGTCCACAACGCATTGATACCCCTGGCATCGTATTGGGATCAGATTTGCCAAGCCTTTGGTTGGATTTTGCATTGCAAATCAATCATGCCGGCCAATTTCGCGACAGTGTTCACATTCATGCCGGTCGCAAGGCTCCGTGGCACACAGCAAACCACAGCTTGGAGCGAATGAGCCCAGAGCCGACCACAAGGGATCTGCTTTGGAACTCCTCGTTGGCAGCGGTGGGGCATACCGCTGGCCTTTGGAACTCGTGGCAAACACTCGCATCGGTGGGTGAAATCGGCATGCTTTCCATCGTTCAAGACACGTGGCATCTAGACCCCTCGGCTGGAGTGATTCCCATCGCAGTGATGGTTGACGCCCCAGGGGATGGAGGTTGGTCGGTAGAAGCCGAAGTTTACGATGCGAAAGGAATGGCTTTGGATGCATTTGGAAACTCCACTTGGGTTGTTTCACCAGGAGAACATGTCGTCATTCGTTGGGATGGAACATCCTCAAGGGGCCTGGTGGCCCCGGGACCTTACTTGTTTTGCGTTGAGCTCACCCATTTGACTTCCCGCACTGTTCGGCATGCTTGTGACCCTGTGCACATGACTACCCTTTGACGCATTGGGTTTTGACCGGGGTTTTTCCAATCTTCGCAGCATGTTCGAAGGCACCCCTTTGCCCGTCGCACCGCTGGAGGTGTTTTCGGTTACCGTTTGGATCGCCTTGTGCGGTTTGGCGGCGACCGTTTTGCTTCGCTCACGATTTGAACGAGAATGGGCGTTGACCCTATGGGCCGCCATTCAAATCAAGCGGGTATGGCAGCGTTTGGCTGATGAATCTGCGAGAACAGGGGGAACGCTAACCAGCCATGTAATTGGTGTGGTCGCTTGGGCAACTCTGGGTTCACTTTGGGGGCTCACGCAATCCGATGCATTGGACCCCAAAGCCAGTTGGACGGGGGCGGGCTGGGGCGTGTTGTTGGGGCTCGTGACGCTCATTTTACGCCAAGTTGGCGGAACAATCGGAGCACTTATAACCCTCGAGCGTGAAGGGGTTGAACGAGGATTCGAGGTAGACCGCCACATGCGGAATTGGTGGTTTTGGATTTTATGCGTTTTCATCCTTCTCGAATTGACGCAACACACCGGATTCGAACAACGTCACATTCTATGGGAACGCACCATGTCCCTGTGGTGGATTTGGTTGTCATTGAAATGGCTCAGACAACTTCAATCAATTGTACATAAACGGCTTCATTTTGGGTGGGGAATTGCGTACATTTGCACCTTCGAAATCGCGCCTGCCCTCTGGCTTTTCAGCCGATGGGGATGAACGATGAAGAAAGCATTGAACCAAGACCATGGCGAAGAAGCTCAAGACCATTCTGATTTCCCAGCCGAAACCTACTACGGAAAAATCACCGTATTTCGATCTGGCAGACCGTCAAAAACTCACCATTGATTTCCGCCCTTTCATCCACGTTGAGGGGGTTGAAGGACAAGAGTTTAGGCAGCAGCGCATCGATTTGGCAGAACACACAGCGGTCATCATGACGAGTCGAAATGCCGTCGACCATTTTTTCAGATTGGCTGCCGAGTTGCGATTCGAAGTACCGGATTCCATGAAGTATTTCTGCATCAGTGAGGCCACGGCTTTTTACTTACAGAAGTATGTGGTCTACCGCAAGCGGAAAATCTTTTATGGCCAGCACCGCTTCCAAGATTTGATGGATTCCATCAAGAAGCACAAAGGCGAGAAATTCTTGTTGCCTTGCAGTGATTTGATGAAGCCTTCCATTCCGAAACTTTTGGAGGAAGCCAACATCAATTACACCCGGGCGACCATGTATCGGACCGTGTGCTCGGATCTAAGTGACTTGAGCGATGTAAAATACGACTGCCTCGTATTTTACAGCCCAAGCGGAATCGAAAGCTTGTTCAAAAATTTCCCGGACTTCGTTCAAGGAGAAACGCGCATCGCCACGTTTGGCCCCACAACGGCAAAAGCAGCGGAAAAAGCAGCCTTGCGCATTGACATTTCTGCGCCCACACCGCAAGCTCCGTCCATGACAATGGCCATTGAGCATTACATTCAGGGCAAATAACCGCCCTTTGTCTGCTTCCAGCTCATTTACATTTCCCAGGTCTGAGCGCCTCAAATCCAAAAAAATCTTGGAGCGCACCTTTGCTGAGGGTGAAAAGGTGAAAGCTTGGCCTTTGGTTGTCCGTCGATTGAAAACCGAGTTGCCGGAAGAAGTGACGTGTCAAGTGATGGTATCCGTAAGCAAACGTTTGTTCAAGCGGGCTGTTGACCGGAACCGAATCAAGCGACTCCTGCGAGAAAATTGGAGGTTGCAAAAAAATGCGCTCGTCCAATCATGGGCGACAGACGAAACCCAAAACGCAGTCGTTTTCATCTACATGGGAAAAGAAATGCCTACTTTCGAAATCATCGAAAAAGCCATGGGAGTGGCCGTTGAAAAGATGATTTCCAAGTCAAACACCGCATCGCCAACTGAAGATTCATGAATTCCAACGCAGCTACTTCTCGGAAAAAGCAACGACGTCGATGGGTTTGGGGCGTCCCGGTGATGTTGGTTTTGTTGGCTGCGGCACCGCTGCGAGAGAATTACTTCGAGCTCTCGAAACAGCTCGAAATTATGACCGCTCTGTTCCGTGAATTGAACATTTATTATGTCGACGAAATCCAGCCTGGCGCTTTGATGGAGACCGGAATGGATGCCATGGTGGAAAGCCTGGATCCCTACACCGTTTATTATCCGGAATCCCGAATTGAAGATTTGCGCTTCATGACCACTGGAGAGTATGGGGGCATCGGTGCGAGCATTCAGTTCATCAACAACCGCCACTTGCTCGTCGATGTGCTGCCCGACTTTCCCGCAGCCCAAGGAGGACTCAAAATTGGAGATGAGCTACTGGAAGTCGATGGCCAGCCCTTGGAGGATGTCAGTGAAGAACTCGTCCCCGACCTGCTGCAAGGAGCCAGCGGTACAGAAGTCTCCATCACCTACCTGCCAAATGGTGCTGATGAATCCAAGGAACTGACGTTGACGCGTGAGAAAATCAAATTACCTGCGGTGCCGTACCGAGGCGTTGTGGGCGATAGTACCGGCTACGTAATCCTCAGCGCGTTCACGCGGGGATCTTCTTTCGAATTAAGGCAGGCGATTCGCCACCTGCGTGACAGCATCGGAATCAACCAATTGGTCCTCGACTTGCGCGGAAACGGCGGTGGCCTGCTTCAAGAGTCCATCAGCATCGTCAACCTTTTTGTAGGCAAAGGCGAGGAAGTCGTGTCCACGAAAGGCAAAAAAGAAGAATGGCTGAAGAGTTACACAACGATGGCCGATCCCTTACTTCCGGAGATGCCCGTCGCGGTCCTGATTGACGAGCAGTCGGCTTCGGCCTCCGAGATTGTGGCGGGAACCCG